>QMOF01000043.1 GCA_003650185.1 Chloroflexota bacterium
AGACGACTTCTCCTCCGTCCGTTTGTTAAGGTGCCCTTTTCGGGATGACATAACATATACTTGGTTGACTCGGTTTTGTCAAATGAAGTGATGGATGCCAGGGTCCCAGGGGCCACAACGCTGCCGCGCCAACTGGCACAGGGAGTGATGCCTTCGTTTTAGGGCCATACAATCGTCAAGAGGGCATGCCCACTTGTCATGTAGCACGAGCGTGACTATAATGAGCGTGGGTCCGCCGGAGATTGTCGGCCTATTCAGCAAGTCGGGGTGAGAGGACTCGAACCTCCGACCTCAGCGTCCCGAACGCTGCGCGCTAACCTACTGCGCTACACCCCGCCGCAAGCCATTATAGGCTCTGGTCAATCATAAGACAAGAAGAATGAAATACGCTATCCTGGTAGGGGACGGTATGGCTGACTATCCCCTGGAGGAGCTCGGCGGCCGTACTCCTCTGGAGGCAGCCAGGACGCCTAACATGGACGAGATAGCCGGGCTTGGCCAGCTTGGGCGAGCCGCGATGATTCCTGCCGGCCTTGCCCCTGGCTCGGATGTGGCCATGCTCTCTATTCTTGGCTATGATCCCAGGGCTTACTATACCGGGCGTGGACCGCTGGAGGCGGCCAAGCTGGGGATCGATCTGGGGCCAGACGAGGTGGCGTTCAGGTGTAACCTGATTACTGTTGAAGATGGGCGTATCGCGGACTACAGTGCCGGGCACATCAGCAGCAGTGAGGCTGAAGAACTGATCGGTTTCGTCAGGCAACGTTTGGGAAGGGATGGCGTCCGGTTCTACTGCGGGGTAAGCTATCGTCACATTTGCGTCATCGGGGATGCCGGCCTTGCGGGAGTGGACTGCACCCCGCCGCATGATGTGATCGGCGAGCCGGTGGAGCGGCATTTGCCGCGGGGTGACGGAGCAGAGCGATTGATCCAGCTCATGGAGCAATCTCACCAGGCACTCCAGGGCCACCCTATCAACCAGGCCCGTATGGCCCAGGGGCGCCATCCGGCCAACATGATCTGGCTTTGGGGCCAGGGGCAGTCCCCCAGCCTGCCGGCGTTTTCGGAGCGCTTTGGGATTGGTGGTGGAGTCATATCGGCGGTTGACTTGATCAAGGGACTAGCCAAGCTGATCGGGTTGGACGCCATCGAAGTGCCAGGGGCCACGGGCTACTATGATACTGACTACCAGGCGAAGGCGGCCTACGCTGCCAAATGCCTGGATGAAAAAGCTTTTGTCCTGGTGCATGTGGAGGCCGCTGACGAGGCTGGCCACAACGGTGATCTGGGTGAGAAGATCTCCGCTATCGAGAGATTTGATCAGTTCGTGGTCGGTGCCATCAAGGACAGGCTTGGTCAGGAGGCCGCCTATCGGATAATGGTGCTGCCTGACCATGCTACGCCTCTCCGGTTGCGTACTCACACGGACGACTGGGTGCCTTTTGCCTGGTGTGGCCATGGTATGTCGACGGATGCATCGGGAGTCTTCAGTGAGAGAGAGGCTGCCAGGAGCTCTCTGCAAGTAGCTGAAGGCCACAGGCTGATCGGAATGTTCATCGGTGACGACCGGTTGTCGAGGTAGTGAAGAGTGGGGTTGATCGTACAGAAATACGGGGGTAGTTCACTAGCTGATGTTGAGAAGATAAGAAACGTCGCCCGGCGCGTCATTGCCCTGAAGGAGAAGGGTAACCAGGTGGTGGTGGTAGTCTCGGCCATGGGTAGCACGACGGATGAGCTGCTCAGCCTGGCCCGCCAGTTCACCAGTGACCCGGATGAGCGAGAGTTGGACGTCCTGCTGTCTACAGGTGAGGTTGTGTCCAGCGCTCTGCTGGCCATTGCGGTGCAATCGATGGGGCACAAAGCGGTGAGTCTGAACGGAGGGCAGGCTGGGATTCAGGCAGAGGCTTCCTACAGTCGGGCCCGCATCCGCGCCGTGGTCCCACGACGCATCTGGAGCGAGCTGGGGGAGGGCAATATCGTCGTAGTTGCCGGCTTCCAGGGCATAACTGAGGAGATGGACATCGTCACGCTGGGGCGGGGTGGCTCAGATACCACGGCAGTGGCCCTGGCGGTGAGCCTGGGAGCGGAGGCGTGTCACATTTGCACTGATGTCGAGGGCGTCTACACGGCTGACCCGCGGCTTGTGCCGGAGGCGCGCAAGTTGGGTGAAATCGACTATGATGAGATGCTGGAGATGGCCACGTACGGGGCCAAGGTGATGCACCCGCGGGCGGTGGAAATAGGGAAACTGTACAACATGCCGATACTGGTGGCTTGCAGTTTCAACGATAGCCCAGGGACGCTCATCCATGGAGGGACAACCGTGGAATTAGGGAACAAGGTACGAGGCGTTGCTCATGATCTGAACGTGGCCAAGGTTACCGTGCTCGGAGTACCGGACAGGCCGGGCATAGCTGCTACCCTGTTTGAGCCGTTGGCTCAGGCCGGCATAAGCGTGGATACCATCGTGCAGAACACCAGTGTAGATGGCATAACTGACCTGACATTCACGGTGGCCCAGAGTGATCTGGAGAAAGCCAGCAGGATAGTTGAGCCCATTACCAGGTCGATTGGGTCCAGGGGATGTGTTACGGCTGCCGGGCTGGGCAAAGTCAGCATAATTGGTTCCGGTATGCAGAATACCCCCGGATATGCTGCTCGCATGTTCAAGGCATTATCCGAGGCTGGCATCAACATTGAGATCATCAGTACCTCGGAAATAAGGATCACCTGTATAGTAGACGGGGGCAAGGTGCCGGACGCCGTCCGTGCGCTGCACTCGGCTTTCCAGTTGGAAGAGGAATAGCGGGGTCGGAGTGGGGCTGGGGCGTTCGGGTGACGGACGGATGGGGCAAGATTGTTCCACTGGTCGGTTGGCGTGAGACGTATTGTCATCGTTGGTCTGGGGCTGATCGGGGGTTCCATAGGGCTGGCCCTGAAGCGTTCGGGGGGGACGGACAGTGAACTGGTCGGCTATGTACGGACTCCCGAGGCCGGGGACAGAGCACTTGCGCTGGGGGTGGTGGACAGGGTGGAGCACAGCCTTAGTGCCGCCGTCGGGGGGGCTGACGTGGTCATCCTGGCGACACCGGTCACAGCTATCAAGGGAATCCTGGCTGAAATTGGACCGAGGCTGCCTGAGGGCTGCCTGGTTACCGACGTCGCCAGCACCAAGTCCGAAGTAATGAATTGGGCGGAGCAGTATCTGCCGCCGACCGTGGACTTCATCGGTGGCCATCCCATGGCCGGGAAGGAGCTGTCCGGTATGGATGCGGCCGAAGCCGACCTGTTCCAGGGCCGCATATACTGCCTTGTGCCCGGTCGCGGTGCGTCTGCCGACGCTGTTCAAGTGGCAGTTGACCTGGTGAGGCAGATTGGCGCCAGACCATATTTCACTACTGCCTCCGAGCATGACGAATGCGTTGCGGCAATCAGTCACCTTCCTCTTGTTGTTTCCTCCGCTCTGGTGCTGGCGACGACGCAGAGCGCCCATTGGTCAGGCATGTCGGCCCTCGCGGCTTCTGGCTACCGTGACATGACGCGGCTTGCCGCCCAACACCCTCAGATGGCCCGAGATATCTGCCTGACCAACCGGGAGAACATCGTCCACTGGATTGACCTGTTCACGGCCGAGTTGAGCCGACTTCGGCAGTTGATAGAAGTGGGGGACGAGGTCGAACTGCAGAGGTCCTTCAGGGATGCCAGGGAAGCACGACGACGCTGGCAGGACGAGCATGGTAGCGGAGGTTAGCCCGCCCCGTGTCCTGAGGGGTGAGATCACGCCTCCCGGTGATAAGTCGATCTCTCACCGGGCGGTTCTGCTTAACAGCATAGCCGAGGGCAGAGCCAGGATCAGCAACTTCTCGCCCGGGGCTGACTGTAGTGCTACGGTGGCCTGCTTGCGCGCCCTGGGGGCCGACATCAGGCGTCGCCCTTCTGAGGCGGCGACGCTGGAGGTTGAGGGGGTAGGGATGAGGGGGTTGAAGGAACCTGCTGACGTGCTCAATGCTGGCAACAGCGCCACCACAATGCGGCTGCTGTGCGGGTTACTCGCTGCTCAGCCTTTTTTGACCATAATCACAGGGGATGCCTCGCTTCGTTCCCGGCCCATGGACCGGGTGATACGTCCTCTTTCGCTGATGGGGGCAAGTATCTGGGGCAGGGCTGGGGATTCCTTTGGCCCTCTTGCTGTCAAAGGTGGCCACTTGCGTGGGATCGATTACACTCTTCCAGTTGCCAGCGCACAGGTCAAGTCGGCGATACTGATTGCCGCCCTGTCGGCTGAAGGCGCGACCACCGTAGCGGAGCCCGCGCGTTCGCGCGATCACACCGAGAGGCTGCTTCAGGCTATGGGTGTCGACGTTAGGGTGGAATCATTGGCGGTCTCTGTGGCTGGACCAGTTGGCCGGCTGAATGCAGTAGATGTTCATGTGCCGGGTGACATAAGCTCTGCCGCATATTGGATGGTGGCGGCGGCCATTCATGGTAATGCCCGCATCAAGCTCAGAGACATCGGCGTCAATCCGACCAGGACAGGCGTCATCGACGTTTTGCTAAAAATGGGTGCAAAGCTTAGAATAGAGAATCAGCGCTCGGCGGGGAATGAACCGCTGGCTGATCTCGTTGTCGAGTCCAGCGAACTGGGCGGGGTAGAGATTGCTTCCAATCTTGTACCGCGGCTGATTGATGAAATCCCAGTGATTGCAGTAGCAGCCTGCGTTGCCAAAGGCACTACTGTCATCCGGGACGCAGCGGAGCTGCGTGTCAAGGAAACGGACAGGATCAGGGATCTGGCGAGCGAGCTCTCTAGGTTGGGCGCATCCGTGGAGGAGATGCCAGACGGGTTGGCCATTCACGGGGGGGGCAAGTTGCGTGGTGCCAGGTGCTCGAGTCACGGAGACCATCGTCTGGCCATGGCTCTGGGGATAGCGGGTCTGACTGCTGAGGGCAAGACCATTATTGAGCAGGCGGAGGTGGCGGGGGTTTCCTATCCCTCTTTCTGGCAGGATATGAGAGGGTCGGGGGGAGTCTAGCCTAGCGACGGAGGCCAAAATGTTCACAGAATTGATTCATCTGGGTTTCAACAACATGGTTGCCATAAACAAAGCTGTGGCTGTCATCTCACCCAACTCAGCGCCTGCCAAGCGCCTCATTCAGGAAGGGAAGAGCAAGGGCCTAGTTATCGATGTGACAAATGGCCGGAGAACGAAGGCCATCGTTGTCATGGACAGTGGGAATATCATCCTTGCTGCCATTACGCCCGAGACCATCGCCAGCAGAGTGCTGGCCACCCGCAGACCGGAGTTGAGGGAGCATGGGGGGGAGAGAGAGGGAGAGTAGACGCGGAGGGCTGCTGTTTGTGCTCTCTGGGTCGTCCGGGGCGGGAAAGGACGCTGTGCTGGAGCGCTTGGAGGATTTGCCTGGTCTCCACCGCGTGGTTACCGTGACCACGCGTGCTCAGCGTCCCCATGAAACCGAGGGGACTGACTACCACTTCGTTACTGAAGCCGAATTCCAGCGCATGGCGCGTGGAGGGGAGCTGATGGAGTCAGCCCACGTCTACGGGCAATGGTACGGAGTCCCGAAGCAACAGGTGAAGGGGGCGCTGGAGCAGGGGAAGGACGTGGTCTTGCGTGTGGACGTACAAGGGGCTACTACCATCAGGCGTCTGGTGCCTCAAGCCGTGCTCATATTCCTGACCTCACCCCAGACGGACTATGAGCAGCGTCTGAGACAGCGCAATACGGAGTCAGACGACGACATGAGGCTGCGGATGGAGCGGGTTGAGGAGGAGATGGGTGCACTGCCTCTGTTTGATTACGTGGTGGTCAACTACCAGGGCGAGCTGGAGTCAGCCGTGTCTCAGGTCAAGGCCATCATAGAGGCTGAGAGGTGCCGCGTGCACCCACGCGTGGTCAACCTTGATTGAGCGGCGCACCGTTGCAGGTGTGCCGGGTGCCCTCGCCCGTCTCGGTCGCCCCGTCTGAGCCTGCATGACCCTGGCGCAGGCGCTGCTTTGCCTCTTCCCAAAGCTGGTCCTGCTGCTCCAGGGGAAGGCTGCTCAAGCTGACGCCGCGCTCGCGGCAGGTTTCTTCCATGCACCGGAACCGCTGATAGAATCTCTGATTGCTCAGGCGGAGCGCCTCCTCCGCATCAACATCGAGCCACCTGGCCACGTTCACCAGGGCAAACAGGAGGTCGCCAAACTCCCTGGCCCTTTCCTCTTGATTTGAAGCCTGCTGTAGCTCTTTGATCTCCTCGGCCAGCTTTTTGATGACATCGTCGGCCTGTTTCCAGTCAAAGCCCACCGAAGCAGCCCGCCGCTGTATCGCTTGACTGTATGCCAAGGCGGGCATTGTCTTGGGCAGGCTAGAAAGGAGAGACTCTCCCTCCCGTTCTTCCCGTTTGAGCTCTTCCCAGTTATGGGCTACCTCTTGGGCGTCCTTTACCTTCGCCTTGCCGAAAACGTGAGGGTGGCGGTGGACAAGCTTGTTATTGATCTGACGCAGCACATCGGCGATGGAGAACTTCCCTTCCTCGGCAGCGATCTGAGCATGGAGCACGATCTGCATCAGGACGTCGCCCAGTTCCTCTGCCAGCTTCCTGTGGTTCTCCTGGTCTATGGCCTCGAGGACTTCATAGCACTCCTCGACCAGGTGCTGCTTCAGCGATGAGTGGCTTTGTTTTCTGTCCCAGGGGCAGCCCTGAGGTCCTCGCAGACTGGCTATGATGTCGACAAGGGTGTCGAAACTGTCCCGCTTCCTGCTATAAGCCACGGGTCTGCCTTGGCGTTTCCTCCGACAGCTTGTCTTCGACGGGGAAGTCAATCGAGGTGACTTCGTGGCCCGGGTCTACCCTCATCAGGCTAACTCCGCGCGTGCTTCTGCCATGGATCGGGATGCTTTCCTTGGAAACGCGGATAATGACTCCTTTCTCAGATATGAGCAGCAATTCTCCCGTCGGAGTGGTCATCCTGGCTGTCACCACTTTCCCCACCTTGTCACTGACGCGGTGGGCTATCACGCCCTTGCCACCGCGCTGGTGTGCCGGGTAGGCGTCTATCGAAGTCAGCTTACCATAGCCTTTGCTGGTTACGGTCAGCATGTATGTGGCTGGGCAGACGACCTCCATGCTGACCACCTTGTCTCCCGGACCGAGACGGATGCCACGTACTCCCTGGCTCGTCCGTGAAATGGGTCTCAAGTTGCTGACCGGGAACCTGATCGCTTTCCCGTTCTCGGTCACCAGTATGATCTGGTCCTCTTCCTTGGCCAGGCGGGCAGCTACCAGTTCATCGTCTTTCGTCAGGGAGATGGCGATGAGACCGCGACTCTTCAGGTTGGAGAACGTTTCCGCAGGAGTCCTCTTTACCTTGCCCTTGGCGGTGGCCAGCAACAAGAAGTTGCCCGGTTCGAACTTGGCTGTCACAGCGGTGGATATCTGCTCATCGGGCCCCAGTGGCAACAGGTTGACCAGGGGCGTGCCTTTGGCCGTACGCGCGGTATCCTGCGGGATCCGATAGCATTTCAAGGGAAGCACCCTTCCCTTGCTGGTGAAAAAGAGCAGGGTATCGTGGGTGTCGGCCGTCAGGAAGATGGAAACACTCTCGGTTTCCTTGGTGACCATTGCCCTGACACCTCTGCCGCCCCGATGCTGCACCTTGTAGGTGCTGCTGGGGACACGCTTGGCATAGCCTCTGCTGCTCACGGTGACTATCATCTCCTGGTGAGGTATCAGGTCGGTGTCGCTGAACTCACCCGTCTCCTCTGTGCTGAGCTGTGTTCTGCGGGCATCACCATACCTGGAACTGAGCTCTTCGGCCTCCTGCTTCACTAGGTAAAGGATCTTTCTGGGGTTGGCCAGGAGGTCTTCCAGGTAGGCGATGGTCCTGAGTGTGTCTGCGTATTCGTCTATTATCTTCTGGCGTTCTAGGGCGACCAGCCGCCGCAACTGCAGATCGAGTATGGCCTGTGCCTGCGTCTGGGTCAGCCCAAGTTGGGCCATCAACTCGTTTCTGGCCATCTCGGTGGTACGCGATTGGCGAATGACGGCGACCACCTGATCGAGGTTATCCAGCGCCACCTTAAGCCCTTCCAGTATGTGGGCTCTTTCCTTCGCCTGCCTGAGGTCGAACTGAGAACGGCGGACTATGACCTGGTGGCGGAAGTCGATGTAATGCTGAAGCGCGTCCTTAATGTTGAGGAGGCGGGGCTGTCCGTCCACCAGGGCTATCATATTGACATAAAAGGTGGACTGCAGGGCTGTGTGCTTGTATAGGTTGTTCAGCAATTGCTGCGGGTGTGTGTCTTTTCTTAGCTCTATGACGATCCGCAGTCCATGCCTGTCAGATTCATCCCGCAGCTCACTTATGCCCTCCAGCCTCTTCTCCCGGACTAACCTGGCGGTCCTCTCTACCAGTTCCGCCTTGTTTGTCTGGTAGGGCAGCTCGGTAATCAGTATCTGGCGACGTCCCTTGGACAGTTCTTCAATCTCGGCCTTGGCTCGGACAACTATCCGGCCCTGACCAGTGGTGTAGACTTTTCGTATATCCTCGCGGCCTATGATGATGCCGCCGGTGGGGAAGTCCGGCGCGGGAATAAGTGTGACCAGATCGTCTATGGTGGCCTCGGGATTGTCGACGAGATGTGCAACCGCGCGACAGACCTCTGACAGATTGTGGGGAGGGATGTTGGTGGCCATGCCGACGGCGATGCCTGAGCTGCCGTTGACCAGCAGGTTGGGTAGCCTGGCGGGGAGCACCAGTGGTTCCTTGAGGGTGTCGTCGAAGTTCGGCGCGAAGTCAACGGTCTCCTTGTCAATATCGGCCAGCATTTCCTGGGCGATTGCGGCCAGGCGTGCCTCGGTATAGCGCATGGCTGCCGCAGGGTCGTTGTCCATGCTGCCGAAGTTGCCCTGCCCCTGCACCAGCGGGTATCTCATGGAAAAGTCCTGTGCCAGGCGTACGAGCGCCTCATAGACCGAGGCATCACCATGCGGATGGTACTTACCCAGGACCTCGCCCACGATACGGGCACACTTCTTGTACGGGGACGTGTGGCGCAGACCGAGCTCATTCATGGCATAGAGAATGCGCCGGTGTACTGGTTTCAGGCCGTCGCGCACATCGGGCAGGGCCCGCGACACGATTACGCTCATGGCGTAATCGAGGTAGGAGTCCCTTACCTCGTCTTCAATCTTGACTTGTCTGACTGTACCTATTTCCATAACCGTGACCTGGACAGTGTCTCACCCCGTGTGGGGGCGATAGCCTAGTAATCGACCTCGGCAAACCCCTCTCCCTCCGTCTCGACCGCCGCGCCTGCTTCTTCTCCGTCCTCGTCTTCCAGCCGCTGCCTCAGCAGGGACTCACGCACGTACGGGCGGAACCTCTCTTTCTTCTTTGGCGGGAAGGAAAGCCGTCCCGCCTGGCTCGGATCCTGGTAAGTCTCTCGGATAAGCAGCCTTACTTCGTCTTCCCTCAAGCTGGTTATTACGGCCATGTAATGATTGCCGCCGTCCATGAGCTTTGCCAGGCGTGGTCCATATTTCGGTTCAACCTCGCCGAGATATTCTCCTTGCTTGTTCTTGGCGATCAGCTTCTGCCCTTCCGAATGCAAGCTCACCTCTTCACCGGGGGCCATGAGTAGTACGGTCTCTCTTGGTGCCAGCTTCACCAATTGGACAACCCTGGCCTTGCTGGTCTCTTCCACGAAGACGTCAGCCACGACCCTCTGGCGGTCATTCCTGGTGACTGGCTCTCCCAGCTGCGCCAGGCGTTCCAGGTTCTTCTTGGCGATCTTGTTGTAGGGATCCAGTTCCAGAGCATGTCCATAGGACTCCCTGGCTGCAGCATAGTCACCCATTTCCATGAGAGCCCTGCCCAACCTGTTGTAGGTTTCTACATCATCGGGGAGAAGCTCGAGAATGGCCTTGTTGGCTTTGACCGCCTCCTCCCAGCGTGCCTGCATTGCCAGGTCGACGGCCTCCTTCACGTAGTCCTCCATTTTCGGATTGCGTGGCTGTGAAGACACTGCCTACCCCCAAGAAGATAGCAATATGGCTATGTGCAGCATTGCGACCCCTGCCCAAGCACTCGACCAAAGGATTTTAGGGCCTGGCAAACGAGTTTGCAAGTACTTGTTTGGTGGCGTTACCAACTCCCTCCTCATGAACCGGTATCGTGCCAGGGGTTGATGCGATCCTTCGATTGGCGTGGCCCAGTCGAACCTCGGCAGGCAGCACCAGTCGATGGAGCCGTTGATGCTTACCGAGGCTGCGGAAAGCATGTTAGGACGGCCCCGTAGTCGCCGCCGGGTTTGAAGGCTACCCTGGCGTCCATCGCCTGCCCACCTTCAGTCGGTCCTTGCACCAAGCCCCAGCCGGGCCGGTACTCCGCGGGGTGGAAGGCTACGAGGGTTCGTCCGCGGGAGGAGCCAGTGTGTGCTCAGGCGGAAGTCCGCAAGGTGATACCAACAGGGCAGTGGTCTGAGCCCATCACATCCGGCATGATGAAGGCACTGGAGACCTGCGGCAGTAGGTTGTCGCTGACGAAGAAGTAGTCGATCCTCCAGCCCACGTTCCTCTCTCTGGCCCTCGACTTCAGGTCCCACCAGGTGTACTGACCCGGTTCCCTGTTGAAGTGGCGGAACGTGTCGACGTAACCGTGAGCGACGAACTTGTCCATCCAGGCCCTCTCCTCAGGCAGGAAGCCGGAGACCTTCTCGTTCTCCTTGGGCCTGGCCAGGTCTATTGCCTTGTGCGCCGTATTGAAATCGCCGCAGATGACCAGCTTCTGGCCCTGCGCCCGCAAAGGCTCGATGAACTCCAGGAAGGCATCGTAGAAGTCCATCTTGTACTTCAGTCGCTGTGCGTCCTTCTTGCCATTTGGAAAATACACGTTGAAGAGAAGGAATCCGGGGTGCTCCGTGATCAGCACCCTTCCCTCTCTGTCGAATGCTTCGATACCAAAGCCTGTCTTCACGCTCAACGGCTCTTCCTTGCACAGAGAAGCCACCCCGCTGTAGCCTCTGGTGTCTGAGCAGTTCCAGTACGCGTGGTACCCTTGCGGTTCTCGCAGCTCGTCGTCGATCTGGTCCGGCTGCACCTTGGTCTCCTGTAAACACAGAATGTCGGGACTTTCTCGGTACAGCCACTCGAAGAAGCCCTTCCTCTTCACCGCTCTCACTCCGTTGACGTTCCAGCACAGTATCCTGGTCTCGCTCATGCCAGTTGCCCCCTTGGCTGACGTCTGGATGTGGAACCAGCTATGACATTATAGCACGGCGATGCGCCGGGGAGCGGAGCATGATGGTGACCACGGGTGGGCTTGCCCAGATGTAACTGGGATTGAACCCGGTTGTTACCGATGGTAACCGCGTAGTAGCCGGAGCGGTGCTAACTTAGGGGTACGGCCACAGACCGCAGCCTGAACGCATTCGGCCGAGGGTGGGATGTGGTTGAGGTTCTGACGTAGGGACGTGCTGCGGCAGCGTGTTTGCCTCCTCGGCCAACCAGCATGGCGGCCAGGAGATGACCATATCCAGCTTTCACCTGACCTTGCCACACCACGGGATCGTCCTCGTGGGATTGTCCTACTCCGAGACTCGTCAGATGACGATGGTGGAGATAAGCGGGGGCAGTCCCTACGGGGCTTCCACCACCTCGGCGTCCGACGGCAGCCGCATGCCCAGCAAGAATGAGCTGGCCAAGGACTTCTTCCAGGGGTGTCCCGTAGCTGCTATAGCTAGGAAGCTCTCAAATGGGCAAGGGCAGCAATCCCGCCTGACCACTGAGCCGTGTGCAGGGCCCTTCCAGATGCGGTCGAGGGGTCTCAGGCGATGTCCACAGGAAAGCGCCTGCTACCGCGGCTTGCACTTGAGGTGGTCGGACGTCTCCTCGATGATGTCCCACAGTCCTGAATCGAGTATCTTCTGCCTGGTGGTGCTGCGCGGTTGGTGGCCGTCATCGATTACCAGGGTTCCATCTGGCTTGACTATACGCCTCACCTCGGCCAGGAACTCTGCTGGGTTTCTGATGGCATGGAACATGTCTATGGCGCAGACCACGTCAGCTATGCTGTCCGGCACAGTGCTGTGGTATCCTTGCGCCAACACCGCCTCGATGTTCCTCAGGTTGCTCTTTTGTGCTTTCCTCTTCACGGCCTCGATGGCCAGCTCATGGATATCCACTGCATAGACCTTGCCTTTCTCACCCACGAGGTTGGCGAACCTGACGGCATACCTGCCGGGGCCGCACCCGTAGTCGACCACGGTCATCCCTTTCTCGATGCCAAACCTGGTGACCCGCTTGCCTATGTAGGGATAGAGGAGGTCCACCACTTTGTAGGTGAGCATCATGCCCCGGAATGACAGGTTGAGCATCTTTTCAGTCTTGCGTCTCTCCAGCATTCTTCGTAGCCACATTGCCTCTCCCCTTGGGGCGGTGGCCGGGTGTGCGTGGGCTAGTTGCACGGGTGAGTGAACCATCAGGCCGCCCCGCC
>QMOF01000044.1 GCA_003650185.1 Chloroflexota bacterium
GTGCCGCTCTCCCTGACCAGGAAGTGCAGCTCTCGGTAATCGTATATGTCGAGGTAGTAGCCATCGGTACCGTCGTCCTTGACAAGGAGGCCCTGCCTCGCCTCAGTCGACGTCTTGAACCAGGCCTCCACCGTCCAGCTACCCGTGCCGGGGTTCAAGGTAGGGTCATCGCTGCATTTGATGTAGTCGCCGGAGCCGTCGAAACTAAGGGCGTTTCCGCTCAAGCCATCGGCAGTCCAGGTGGCGCCGGTAATATCCCCGTCGTTGCCGAAACCAGAGAGGTCATGGGCTACGTTTCCTTCGCCCTCGTGCATAGGCAGGTAGAGGACAAGGCTGGACGGGCCACTAGCCAGGGTCTGGGTAGCCGAACCGAGAAACACCGCCACAATGGCCAGCAGGCAGACCCACCTGCCGAACCTCCTATAATTCAGAGTAGACATCCTTCCCCCTATCGGATGAGCCAAAAATATCACCCAAGATTAGTGCCTTTTAATCCAACTACTATTATACCACGCTTCACGAAACACGCAGGCGGTCTCCCTTTGTCGCCTCAGGTACCGTTTGGTTACATTTTCCTTGGGAACGGTTACATTTGGTGGATGGGATGGCCGGCTACAACATGCGCTACGAAATGGCCGATTGGGCGCGGCACCGTTTCACCACATCCTTCAACCTGGCTTCGGCCAGGCGACTGTCTATGGCGCCCGTCTCCAGGGCTTGCACTGTTGCACGGGTTTCTGCGTCTATGCCAAGTGCGGCCAACCAGTCTGCTTCTCCAATCCTTATCGGCGGCTTGAGGAGCACCTCGAGCCCATAGCTGTATTCCACGATCCTCGATAGCTCTCTTGCTGGTTGGCTGAGCAGTTGCCGTTCCTGCTCCGTCATGCGTTCGTTGTCAAGTACCTTTTCGCAGTAGTAAAGTCGACACTTGGCCGGTCTGAATTCGAAGATGGGGCACGAGCGGAATGCTGGCGAATAGAATCCACAGCCGATCCGGCGGCAGCACTCCCCTCGGCAGGCTGCGCAGACCGCGTCAGCATGCCTATCCAGGAGGGCGACCGCTTCAGCGACTTGTCGTCCGAAAACGGACTCAAACTCCTGGTCGGTTATGAATACCTGACGGCGCAAGCTTGTGAGCCCGGTCACTACACCTGTCTCCGAACCGGGGTCTCCTTGCATCCGATACGGCGCAGTTCGACGTTGAGTGTCATGTATCGGCCTGGGTCTCCGTTGGCAAAAGGAAGGCCTGCCCTCTCACGGTAAGGTGAGAAGGGCAGGCCGCCAGAGAAGTCGACTACAGCTTGAATATCTCTATGGCGTTGTCGCGGAGGATTCTCTTCTTGTTGTCGTCCCTTATGGGAAGCTCGACGAGCTCCTTCTTGCAGCGGGTCAGCCCAAAGCCGTTGGTACCCCAGACGACCTTGGTCCGCCCGATGGGGCCGTTCATGAAGTCAACAGTGGGTTGATGAAGGGCGGATGGGTAGTAGGCGCCTATGTTCCCATAAACGTACGGGTGCCTCCAGATCATGGAGATCCATTCATCGATCCAGGGCCAGCCGGTGTGGGTAAGTACCATGACCAGGTTCGGGAAGTCCATGGCCACCTCATCAGCGCACATGGGCCGGCCTATTTCGCTGGGCAGAGGCTCTGCCGAGTGGCCAGTCTGGAAACAGCACGGGATGCCCAACTCGACGCACTTGGCATACAAGGGGTAGCACTTGGCGTCGCTGGCCTTGAAACCGAAGCTGTTGGGGTGGAACCACACATACTTGAAGCCAAACTCCTTGACCCCCCTCTCTACGTCACGGAGGCTCTCCTCGATGCGCCAGGGATTATACCCGGCGCCGCCAATGATCCTGCCTTTGCCCTTGTCCACCAGCTCGGCAATCTGCTCCACCGAGAATGCCGTGGCCAGCTTATGGTGCCGCCTGGACCAGATCAATTGCTGGTCGACGAAGACCTTCTCGACTCCGACCTCGTCCATTTCCTGGAGCATTTCCTCGACCGAGGACTTGTACTGGGAGGCTATCACCTTCCATCCGTCCTCAGGCGCTATGCCCATCTTCTTCAGCACACCGCCAAAGGTGCCCTTGACCGCGGCCTGAGCCTCGTACATCTGCCACATCTCCTTCCACTCGGCCTCGGTCATGATACCGGCATAGCCGGCCCGGCACATGGTGTCGATCGCCTGTACGTCCATTAGCTCCATAAAATCATTTACCCCCTTCTGTGAGTTGCTTCGGCAGAGCCCAGGCGGCAGTCCTCCTTTCCTGGGTTGCTTTACATGAGACGCTGCTCCGTTCTGGCGATGATGTCGTCCTGGAGCGATCTGGTCAGGTCGACGAAGTAAGCTGCATAGCCGGCCACCCTGACTATCAGGTCTGTGTGTCGCTCAGGGTGCTCCTGTGCATCCCTCAGGGTGTCGGGGTCTATCACGTTGAACTGGACATGGTGTATCCCCAGGTCTGACCAGGTCTTGAGATAGTTGGCGAAGATCTCCCGGTTCTCACCCTCAAGGAACTGTGGAGCGAACCTCTGGTTGAAGAGGTGGTTGCAGGATAGCAGCGGGTCAACCTTGCCCACCGAGTTGAGCACAGCGCTCGGGCCCTTCGTGTCCCGACCTTGCACCGGGGAAACGCTTCCGTCGTGGAGTGGTTCCCTCGCCTTTCTGCCCTCGGGCGTAGCTGGCACGTCGAAGCCAAGGTAGTAACCCATGGTGGCGTTGGTGCCGTCAACGTCGAAGGGATACCCGTAGTAGGTGGTGTATTTCTGCGTCTCCGCGGTGATCCTGAAATGGAGCTCTTGCGCTATGCTATCTACGTAGCCATCGTCGTTGCCAAACTTGGGTGCGCTGAGCAACATCTGGCGCAGCTCTTCCTTGCCCTCGAAGTTGCTCTTCAGGGCATCCAGAAGCTCGGCCATGGTGATCTTCTTTTCCTCGAAGACAAGCTTTTTTATGGCCGCCAGTGAGTCGGCCACGTTGTTCACCCCGCTGGGCATGACATAGTTGCGGTGGAAGTAGTACCACTTGCGGCAGTCGGCGGCCATGTCAATCCCATCGTCTACGAGGGCGGAGATAAGGGGCCGTGGTAGGAACTCTTCGTACAGGGCGTCAGCGATGTTGTTGATGTAGGCCTGCTTCTCGAAGAAGAAGCGGTACTGTGTGAAGATGGCATCCATGATGTCGTCGATGGACTTGAACGTAGTTGGGTCCGGGGTGGCGACACCAACCTGGCGGCCGCTGAACATATCTACGCCCTGGTTTAGTGCCAGCATCATGCAGTTCGGGAAAGAGAACATCCCCATGCCCTGCCGATAGACCATGTTCTTTCCAGGTATTATCCACGACATGCAGTTGCTGATGGCGTAGTCGCGCGCGTCTTCCAGTGGTATCCCCTTGTTGAGCAGATAGGGGATCATCATCTTGTCGTTGAAGAAGGCCGGCTGGGCCACACCAGTCCTCAGCGTGTCAATAGCCCTCCTGACTAGGTCCCTGGGTATCTTGTCATGGTACCTGAAGCACAGCGGTGGCTGCACGGAGTGCAGTTCCCTGGTGGCATCGAGGATGAGGTACGACAGGTCGTTGCTGACGTCGTTGCCCTGGCCGTCTACTCCTCCCAGGGTAACGTTCTGCCAGGCCAGCCCTCCGCCGGCGGACCCAAACAACCGCGGCGGGTGAAGGAATCCCATCTCCTCGAACTTGATCCAGAGGGACTCGACCAGATTCAGCGCCTCCTCCTTGTCCAGCCTCCCCTCCTCCACGTCCTTCTTGTAGTAGGGGTACATCACCTTGTCCAGCCTGACGCCGCATCCCACTGAAGGCAGTTCCAGAAAGCCGACGATGAGGTGAATGAAGAAGAAGCACTGCATGGCCTCGTGGAACGTCCTGGCCGGGTTCTCTGGCACCCAGTCGCATATCTCGGCGAGCTTCTCCAGCCTTGCCTTCTCTGCCGGGTCGCTCTCGCTCTTGGCCATCTCTCTGGCCAGAGCAGCATACCTCTTGGCGAAGTTGATGGTCGCCTCCAGAGAGATGATGGCTGCTTCCAGGAACCTCTTCTGCTCCAGGTACTCCCTGGCGTCGATGTCGGGATCGGAGGCGATCTCGTTCAGCTTGTCCTGGGCTTTGCTGATGTACCCTCTCAGCCCGTCACGGAGTATCTTCTCGTAGTTGGGCAGCACCATGTCCCAGGTGTAGGTGAAGAAGCTCACCGGGGTGTATCCGGTAAAGGGTTTGATGCTCTCGGGTACCAGGTTTCGCTCCATGCCATGAACGGAAATCTTCTTCCAGTACTTGTGGATCTCCTTCAGCTCTTGCTTCCCTTCCTCATCGAGCAGGTGCTTGTACTCGTCTTCCAAGGCCTTCTCCAACCAGCGCCAATAAAGCTCCGGATAGAGAGGCAGCGATTGAGGATCGCTGGCCATGTTGCCCACCAGGCGCTCCTTGGGCTGGATGTAGATGGTCATCCCCTCCAGGATTTTCTTCAGCGCCTTGGCTCTCCGGAGAACCATTGGCTCTCCTTCCGTTTCCTTGTACGCCTCGGTTATGAGCCGGGCCCGCTCCAGGCAGATCTTGACCTCTGACCTGTAGCCCGCACCCATGTCGATTCTTTGCTGACCTCTGTACAGGCCCTTCACGGCCTTGATACACACGTTATCTCTCAGTTCCTTGATGGCAGCATCCATAGCTGCACCTCCTTAGACCTATCCGATCTATGAAGAGTATAGCACTTCCATGGCTACGTCTCAAAGTTGACCGAAGGCGGCGTGAGGCACAATGGGCGTGGGACACCCTTTGGGGATATACTTTCCCCTGACCATCGCTCTCTCTGTGGGGACTGCCAGTCCAACCGGGCCGGATCGGTCTGTAGTCAAGCGCGGGAGATTTGTCGTAGAATTAGATGACTTCACAGTTTCCAAGGAGGTGACCTGATGCCGGCGTTCATCTATGAGAAGAAGGGGAGGATCGCCTACCTCACCATCAACCGGCCCGAGGCGCGCAACGCCATGAATTCCGAGGTCTGGGACGGGCTGGTCAAGGCGTGGACAGATGTCGAACAGGACCCGGACATCTGGGTGGCCGTAGTCACTGCTGCGGGAGACAAAGCTTTCTCGTCCGGACAGGACCTCAAGGAAATGGCCGAATGGATGGCTATCCCGGAGGACAGGCGTCCGCCGATGCCTCTGCCTGAGGTGAACCCCATGCGCGGCATGCAGGTGTGGAAGCCGATCATTGCCGCCATTAACGGCCTGTGCATCGGCGGTGGACTGGAGCTGGCCATGGCCTGCGATCTGAGGATTGCGGCAGACCACGCCAAGCTAGGGCTCGCTGAGGTGAAGTCGGGCGTCATTCCGGGGAACAGCGGCACCCAGAAGCTTCCGCGCCTGATACCCTTTGCCAAGGCTCTGGAGATGCTGATGACCGGCGACCTTATCGATGCTGACGAGGCTTGCCGTCTGGGTCTGGTCAACAAGGTTGTGCCCTATGACCAACTCTTGCCGGAGGTCGAGGCACTGGCCAACCGTATCTGCGAGAATGGGCCCCTGGCGGTCAGGGCGGTGAAGGAGCTGGCCTACCGAGGCATAGAGATGAGCCTGGCGGAGGGGCTCCGCCTGGAGATAGAAGTCGGCGCTCGTCTGTCTAAGAGCGAGGATGCCATGGAGGGTCCGAGGGCCTTTGCCGAGAAGAGGAAGCCGGTCTGGAAAGGCAGGTAGGCTCCGCTCGGCTACGGCTCCTCTATTTCCATCTCGGTCTGGATAACCCGCTGCATCAGGTCGATGTCGAAATACCCCGATATCCGGACCTTCCCGTTGACCAGCAGCAGAGGAAGTGCCAGGGAGCCGGTTGCCACCTTTTGAGCGATGTCCGGGTATGATGCGCCCACTTGCGGGTCAGACAGCTCGTGGTATTGCAGTTGTATCCGGCCTGCAAAGAGCCTGTCCAGTGCCTCCGCAGCGGAAATGAATGTCTCCCGGCGGGACAGGTCAAGACCACACCGCCCTTCGCATTTCTCGGCCTGGCTGTCATCAATTACCGTCACTCTGATTGTCGGGTTCATCGCAAGGCTCTCCGGTCACTTGCTTCCGCTTCCACGAGGCGCAGTCGGTCTCGCCTGCGCCATACCAGGCTGCCGATCAGGTTGGCCCTCCCAGAGATCGCAGCGCCCACCCCAGCAGGCGACAATCTGGTCGTCCCGGTATAGCTGCGAGACCTCGCACCCAGCCGGACAAGCACGGCATTCGAAGCACACGGTGCGATAGACTGCTTCGCTTGCCTGAAAGCCGTTGAATTCCGTTTCCTTGGCTTCGGCCTCCTCGGACTCTTCTTGTGCCAGAAGGGCAGCGCCGGTGGCCCCCATCAACTCGCACCGTGGAGGCACCATCACGTCAACTCCCAGCGCTTCTTCCAGGGCCCTAACGATACCCCGGTTCAAGGCCACCCCACCCTGAAACACCACCGGGGGCAGAATCTCCTTGCCCAGCGCCACGTTCCCCATGTAGTTGCGCACCAGGGCCTGGCACAGTCCGTAGAGAATGTCCTCTGTCGGGTAGCCAGCCTGCTGCTTCTGGATCATGTCCGACTGGGCGAAGACAGCGCACCTGCCCACGATACGGACCGGGTTCCGGCTGTGGACGGCCCGCTGTCCGAAGTCCTCCACGTTTACGTTAAGACGCTGCGCCTGTTGTTCCAGGAAACTGCCAGTGCCAGCAGCGCAGACCGTGTTCATGCCAAAGTCGGTCACCATGCCGTTCCGCAGGATGATGATCTTGCTGTCCTGTCCCCCGATCTCGATGACGGTCTGGGCTTCCGGGGCATAGTGAAGTGCGGCCACCGCCTGGCTGGTGATCTCGTTCTTGATCACGTCTGCTCCGACGACGGCCGCTGCCAGTTGACGGCCGCTGCCGGTGGCACCCACAGCGCGTACTGTGGCGTGCTGCGGAACGTGGTTTGCGATCTGCTTCAACCCCTGCTGTAGCGCGGCCACGGGCTTACCGTGGACGTGCACGTAGGCAGAGGCCACCACCTCTGCATTGTCGGACAGCAGGACCAGCTTGGTGGCTACTGAGCCTGCGTCAATACCGAGGTAGAGCGTCACTTCAGTCCTCGGGCAAATGGGCGATCAAAAGAAAGACTGCCCGGATGGGCAGCGCTTTGGGAGCAATCTACCAGGTCGACCTGCGGCGGCTTTCTTTCTCATGGCTAGCCGAAGACACAGAAGACCCTCCGGCCAGCACACCAGGAAATCCCTTGGCGGGAGAATAGCATCGAGAGGAAGCCAATCTGGCCCGTGGCTAGAACGCTTATCCGTCCCCTTGGTGTAGTAACTAAGCCTCGACGCGGAGACCCTTGGCCTCGACAGGCTCTAACTTCCAGATCTTCTCCTCCTGGGCGTCGACATAGTAGTCTATGACTTTGCCGCAGTCCACGCACCTTGCTGGTATTCTTCCTTTGAAGGTGCTGGCTACCGTACCCAAGAGTAGACCGCCCTGGGTAGCATAGCACTCGGGGCAGGGGCCAACAATATGCAAATTACCCGCTCCGCACACGAGCCAACGCAGGTTCATTTGGACCTCCCTCTTCTTCTTCATTTTAGTTTTCTGCATAGTATAATGCGCCATTCAGGTTATGGCAACCCCCTTTCCTTGTACTTGGAAAAGTCGTCTTTGACTTTCTCCAGCAAGTGACGGTTTGCCAGAAGGTCGGTGGCAGTCAGGGCCAAAGCCTTGGCCCCTTCCAGCAGTGCCTGATGACCTGCTTCCGAGGCGGCTGCCGCAGCGAACTCGGGCGAATGCTCCAGCACGTGCGGAGGGGCAATGGCCACTATGGGATGTATGCTGGGGACCACCTGGCTCACGTTACCCATATCCGTGCTGCCAACGGCTCGCTCGGGATCGAAAGGATCTACTTTTCGTCCCAAAGTCCCCATGTTCTGAGTGAAAAGCTCGGCCAGGACTGCATTGCTCTGCAACGGCGCGTAGGTCACGTTCCCCCACTTGTGCTCGAAGCGGGCTCCCGTGGCCGCTGAGGCGCCCACGAAACAGTTCAGGACCTTTTCCTTAAGAACCTTCAGGTACTCTTCATCCTCGGCGCGCACCAGGAACAAGCCGCTACTGTAGGCAGGGACTATATTGGCTGCCTCGCCACCGCTGGTGATAATACCATGAACGCGGCTCCGCTCTTTAATGTGCTGGCGCAAGGAGTTGACATTATTGAAAGCCAGAATGAGGGCCTCCAGGGCGTTGATGCCCTGGTGAGGGCTGCCTGCGGCATGGGCTGCCTTGCCGAAGAACTCCACCTCCAACGACACGCAGGCTAGCGCTGTGGGGGCAACGATGTTCCTGGTACCGGGATGTATCATCATTGCGGCATCCAGCCCGGTGAAGGCGCCTGCCGCTACCATGGTCTCCTTACACCCGTACAGTTCCTCGCCGGGGGTGCCGATGACCAGCACGGTCCCTCCTGCTTCGTTGATGGCTGACCTGGTGCCCACCGCAGCGCCCAGAGCAGCTGCGGCGATGATGTTGTGTCCGCAGGCGTGGCCCAGTCCGGGCAGGGCGTCGTACTCGGCAATGAAGGCGATGGCTGGAGTTCCTTGACCATAGCTCGCTCTGAAGGCCGTGGGCAGCCCGCAGATGCCCGCTTCCACGTCAAAGCCCTTGCCTCGCAGATACTCGACCAATCGTGCCGCGCTCTCTACCTCCTGAAGGGAGACCTCGGGATTGGCGTGTATCTTCAGGCTTAGCTCGACGATTTCGTCAGAGTGAGCGTCGATAGTCTCCAGGACTAGCTTCTTCAGGTCTTCTATGCTTGTCTGCAAGGCCCTGCCATTATAGCTGAAGGTGGCGCTCAAATCCAAGGGTGCGAAGTGGGCTTAGTGGCAGGGCTGAACCGGCTGGGGCAGTTGAGCTGTTTCCGTCCACCTGCCAGACAGCGCCAGGTGGCACCCTGAGCGCAGCGAAGGGTCTACGTTGCTGAGGTCCTTCGCCGCGCTCAGGATGACGTAGTGACAGTATTAGATGCCCGTCAAGCCGCGGGCCTGACGGGGCGTTGGCTGGACGGCTCCGGCAGTGGTAGGTGGACTCGGCCCACCAATCCGCTGGCTGCCGGGGTGGAAAGGCTCCGGGTCGGGGGGTGTAACCAACACCCAGACAAAGACCTGGTTGCTGTGTAACACTTCAGCTTACCCAACCTGGATTTTTGCAGCGAGGTAACCGGGGTCTTCCCGTTTTGGCCGGTCAAGGTTATAATATGCTAACCATGCGAGTAGTCTTTCTGGAAAATGTACCCAACGTAGCGAGGGCGGGAGAGGAGAAGGAGGTAGCTGACGGCTATGGCAGGAACTTCCTGCTACCCAGGAAACTCGCTTTGCTGGCTACACCCTCTGCCCGGAGGGCGGCCGAGCTGGAGGTGCGGAAGCGCCAGGAAAGGCAAGAGCGCTTTGCCGCGGAGCTGGGCATCCTGGCTCAGCAACTGGAAGGTCACGTTCTTACCTTCAAGGCGAAGGTGGTGGAGGAGGAGCGGCTCTACGGCTCCATCAGGGACAGCAACATCGCTGAGGAGCTGAGCCGGCTGACTGGGCTGGAGATCGAGCGGAAGCAGGTCGAGCTTGAGGAACCTATCCGTCAACTGGGTGAGTATGAGGTAACTGTCAGGTTTGGCAAAGACCTGGCCGCCACCATAAAGGTAATCGTCGCCCAGGAGGAGTAGCTTGGGGGACAACGAGAGATTGCCTCCTCACAACATTGAGGCGGAAGAGGCGGTGATCGGCTCGGTGCTCATTGACCCGGACGCAATCCTCACCATCTGCGATTTCCTCAAGCCCGAGGCCTTCTACCGCGAACAGAACAGGTGGGTCTATCAGGCTTGTCTTTCTCTTTACCAGAGGGAAGGCAAAAAGGAAGACATAGACCAGATCACGGTAGCCCAGGAGCTGGCCAGGCAGGGGAAGCTGGAGGTGGTGGGAGGGCTAGGTTATCTCAGTCACCTCGTCTCCGTGGTGCCCACATCAGTCCACGTTGAGCACTACGCAGAGATAGTGCATCGGCTCTGGGTATCGCGCCAGCTTATTGCCGCCGCAGCGCAGATTGCAGCCATCGGCTATGAAGCGGACCCGGACGTGGAGGGTTCTCTCAGCCGGGCGGAGGACGTCCTCTATCGGTTGCATCGAGGCGAAAGCCGCCGCGACTTCGTCCATATCCGCAGTGTCATGGACGACTACTTTGAAGGGCCGGACTCAGCACTCTCTGCTGCAGGTGAGGCTGGACGTCTTCCTCACGTGTTGACTGGGTTTGCCGGGCTGGATGAGCTTCTTGGCGGCTTGCAGCGTTCCGACATGGTTATTCTGGCGGCGAGGACGAGCCTGGGCAAGTCGAGCCTGGCGTTGAACATCGCTAGGAACGCGGCCGTTGAGCAGGGGGCGTGCGTTGCCATCTTCAGCCTCGAGATGTCCAAGGAGCAGGTAGTACAGCGTCTTCTGGCCAGTGAGGCAGAAGTGGACTTGCAACGCATCAAGAACCGACGCTACGGCGTAGTGGAACAGGAATGCGTGAACGAAGCGGCTGGAATTCTCTCCCAGGCGCCTATATACGTGGACGACTCACCACTCCTGAGGGTGGTGGAGATGCGGAGCAAGGCACGACGCCTGAACTACGAACGGGGCGTCGATCTCATCGTGGTCGATTACCTTCAGCTTATCCGGAGCGACGTCAGAACGGAGAACAAGGTCCAGGAGATCAGCGAAATCTCGCGCTCCCTCAAGGCGCTGGCACGCGAGCTGGACGTCCCTGTCCTGGCGTTGTCACAGCTCAGCCGGGCTGTGGAGTCACGCACGCCCCCGGTGCCGCAGCTACCAGACTTGCGAGAGAGCGGCAGCATCGAGCAGGATGCCGACGTAGTCATGTTCATCTACCGGGAGGACGTGTACTACAAGAAAGAGGAGTGGGAGAGGCAGTACCCCGACAGGCAATACCCTGAAGGACTGGCCACCATAAAGGTGGCTAAACACCGGAATGGTCCGACGGCCGATCGGGTGCTAAGGTTCCGGCAGAATATCGTGAAGTTTGAAAGCGTCCCGGAGGAAGAGGACATTGAGCAACCGGCCCTTCCCAGGTTTTCCGGCTAAACAGAGCTTCACCCCGCTCCCAAACCTGTTCTTTGCCAGGCTGCTCCCTGAGATAGATAACCTGGCGGAGCTCAAGCTTATCGTCCATGTGTTCTGGCGCCTGTACCAGAAACGGGGCGCGCTGAAATTCGTGACGCGCAGAGAGCTTGCAGCCGACAAGCCGCTAATGGAGGGATTGGCTGCCTCGGGGGACGGTGCTGAAGTGTTGGGGCATGCCCTGGCAGCGGCTGTAGAGCGCGGCGTGCTTCTCCACTTGAGGGTTGAAAACGGCGGACGGGAAGAGGATGTCTACCTGGTGAACACGGAGGCCAACAGGGCGGCTGTCTTCAGGTTGCAGAACGGTGAGATGTCTTTGGGCGCGCTGCCCGAGCTCCAGCCGTACGTCAAGGCAGACAGACCCAATATTTTCACATTGTACGAGCAGAACGTAGGGCTTCTTACCCCGATGATTGCCGACGAACTGAGGGAAGCAGAGCAGTTCTACCCTGCATCGTGGATCGAAGACGCTTTCAGAGAAGCTGTCAGTCTGAACAAGCGGAGCTGGAGGTATGTCTCGCGCATCCTGGAGCGCTGGGCGTCGGAAGGCAAGCAAGATGGAGAGTCTGGGAGAGATTCTAAGAAGAGAAAAGACCCTGGCCGTTACGTCAAGGGAAAGTACGGGCACGTCGTCGTACGCTGAGCCCACACCGGAGGCTCCGCCGTGCCCCCGCTGCAAAGGGGCAGGCTTTGTCCATCCACGGCTGCCTTCGGGCTGCCCCGACTACAGCACCGTGGTGCCCTGCCAGTGTACTCAGGCGAGATTGGAAGAGAACCGCCTGGCCCGCCTCCAGCGCTATAGCAACCTGGGGCCCTTGACTGGCCTCACCTTTGACAATTTGACACTCCAGGGCAGGAGTGGTGACCCGGTCAACCAGGAGAGGTTTCTCCGCGCCCGACGGGCGGCCGTCAGCTTTGCCCAGGACCCTCAAGGTTGGCTGGTGTTCGTGGGGCCGAGCGGCTGCGGTAAGACGCATCTGGCGGCTGCCATTGCCAACCAGCTTCTTTCCCGCGGTATCCCGGCCTTTTTCGTTGGCGTACCCGATCTGCTTGACCACCTGCGCTCCACTTTCGGCCCCAACAGCGCGATTACCTATGATGAGCTTTCCGAGCAGGTGCGCTCCTCGCCGGTACTGATACTGGATGATCTGGGGACTCAGGCGGCCACGCCGTGGGCCCAGGAGAAGCTGTTCCAGATCATCAATCATCGGTTCGAGGCCCGGTTGCCTACCGTGGTCAACCTAGCTGCGGGCGTTTTTCTGGAGGGACTGGAGGAGCGCTGGTACAC
>QMOF01000045.1 GCA_003650185.1 Chloroflexota bacterium
CTGGGCGTCTCTACGCAGGTCCCCGGCCCACCTGCACCTCAGCGCTGAGCTGCGATGCGGCTTCGTCCAGGGGCACCTCTTTCTGCTCACCCTCTGCCATGGCCCTCACCACCACAACCCCCCTCCTTAACTCGTCCTCCCCGACTATGACCGTGTGAGTCGCGCCCAACGAATTGGCCTGCTTCAATTGAGATTTCAGGCTGATGTCCCCTGAACTGGTTGTGACGCTCATGCCCCTCTGGCGCAGCGCAGTGGCCAGCCTCATAGCTTCCTTCCTGGCCTGCTCGCCAACGCTGGCCACGTATACTCTGGCGGAATCGGGGGACGGTGGCTCGATACCCTGTTTGCGCAGGTTGAGGATTACTCGCTCCAAGCCTGTGCCGAAGCCGACGGCCGGTGTGGGCTTCCCGCCTAGCTCCTCGATGAGGTCATCGTAGCGTCCCCCTCCCCCCAGGGCGCTCTGCCCCCCTATATCCCGCGGCTGTACTTCGAAAACGGTCCTGGTGTAGTAGTCCAACCCGCGCACCAGGTAGGGGTTCAGCTCGAAAGGTATCTGCATGTGCTCCAGGTAGTCCTTGACGGCCCTGAAGTGCCGGTTGCATTCCTGGCAGAGGTGCTCGGTGATCCGGGGAGCGACCTTCACGATCTCCTGACAGGAGGGCTTCTTGCAGTCCAGCAGGCGCAGGGGGTTACGCGACAGCCGGGCCTTGCAGTCGGGGCACAGGCTACGGGCATGGGCCGCATAGTAGTCTTTGAGCTTCTCCAGATAGGTGGAACGACATGACCGACAGCCTATGCTGTTCAATTGCAGGGTCAGGTCTCTCAATCCCAGTGAGGCATAGAAATGCCAGGCCAGGCCGATGGCCTCAGCATCCAGTGCCGGATGGGCCTCGCCTATAGCCTCGGCCCCAAACTGCCAGTGCTGTCGGTACCTTCCAGCCTGGGGCCTTTCGTAGCGAAAGATGGGTGCAATGTAGTACAACCTGACCGGCTGGCGAAGGTTGTGCATGCCGTGCTCGATGTAGGCCCGGCACACCGGCGCGGTGCCCTCAGGGCGCAACGTCATACTGTCGCCGCCCCGGTCGTCGAAGGTGTACATTTGCTTGTCAACAATGTCGGTCCCCTCTCCGACGCTGCGGCTGAAGAGGGCGGTCTGCTCGAAGATCGGCGTGTCAATGCGCTGGTAACCGTAGCGCCGGCACACTTCAGCCGCCTTCTCCTTGACAAACGTCCAGTAGGGCTGATCCTGGGGCAATATGTCTTGTGTGCCCCTTGGTGCTCCGTACAGCTTGCCTCTGCTCACGTTTGCTAGCATACTCGTGCCTGAGCAGCCAAGTCAAGGTGCATCGAATCGGCCCATGCCGAGTTTGATGCAGGGGCGTCGTTTCTGTTATCCTAAGCGTGCCTGATCATGGCTCAACCAGGCACAGACATAGGAAGAGAGCAGGCGGGCCCATGAGTGCTCTGAACTTGACGGCTGCATCGCTAAAGGAGGCAAATTGGACCTAGACCTTTCTGAAGACCAGAAGATGTTAAGGACAGCAGCGCGGGACTTCCTGGAGAAGGAGTGCACCAAGCAACATGTCCGTGACATGGAGCAGGATGAAAACGGCTACTCCCCAGAGCTATGGTCGAAGATGGTGCAGTTGGGCTGGATGGGGCTTCCTTTCCCCGAGAGCTACGGAGGCGGAGGCTGGGGCTTCCTCGACCTAGTGCTGCTGCTGGAAGAGATGGGCCGGGTTTGCCTGCCCGGTCCGTTCCTGCCCACCGTAGTCCTGAGCGGCCTGCCCATTCTGGCAGCAGGCAGCGAGGAACAAAAACAGGAGTTGCTGCCCCAGGTGTGCCAGGGCAAGATCTTTACACTGGCCCTGACCGAGCCGGAAGGAAGCTACGAGGCTGCATCCATCCAGACGACGGCTACTACTGATGGAGGCGACTACGTCATCAGCGGCACCAAGCTTTTCGTTCCCGACGCTCATGTGGCCGATTGGCTCCTCTGCGTGGCTAGGACCAGCGAAGGAGGCTCCGACAGCAAAGGGCTGAGCGTTTTCCTGGTAGACGCCAGGACCGAGGGCATGGCCTGCACCGTGCTTCCGACTATTGCCAGTGACAAGCAGTGCGAGGTGGTGTTCGACAGGGTCAGGGTCCCTGCGAGGAACGTGATTGGTGGGGTGGACCAGGGTTGGCCGGTGGTCCAGAAGGCATTGCAGTGGGCAGCCGTGGCCAAGTGCGCTGAGATGGTGGGGGCTGGAGAATATGTTCTGGAGATCAGCGCGGCCTACGCGCGGGAACGGGTGCAATTTGACCGGCCGATAGGCAGCTTCCAGGCCATACAGCATCACTGTGCCAACATGCGGATCGACGTTGATGCCATGAGGTACCTCACCTACGAAGCAGCCTGGCTGCTCACCGAAGGTCTACCCGCTGATCGAGAGGTGTCCATGGCCAAGGCCTGGGTCAGCGAAGCAATCGGGCGTGTCACCCGGTTGGGGCACCAGATCCACGGCGGCGTGGGCTACATCATGGACCATGACATGCAGCTCTATTTCCGGCGGGGGGAAGCGGCGAAGGCCCTGTTTGGCAATGCCGTGTTCCACCGCGAGCTCATAGCCTGCCAGTTGGGCCTGTGATCGGCCGAAAGGGGTGAAGATGGTCGAGGAATGTCTTTTCTGCAGGATCATAGCGGGCAAGGTCCCGGGCGACGTGGTATATGAGGACGACGAGGTGGTGGTGTTGCGCGATATCAGGCCGCAGGCGCCAACCCACCTGCTGGTGATGCCCAGGGAGCACATTCCCACGGTGGCCGGGCTCACGCCTGATCGGGCTGGTCTGGTTGGGCACCTGGTGCACGTCGCCAACCAGATGGCTGCACGGGAGGGGATAGCTGAGCGTGGATACAGGTTGGCCGTGAACTGTGGTGCCGAGGGCGGTCAGGTAATCCCTCATCTTCACTTCCACCTCCTGGGCGGTCGCCAGTTGTCGGGCCTCATGGGTTAGGCGTGTCCCGGTATGGCACTAGGGCGGGGCAAGATGTTCTCAGAGAAGCTCCTTCAAGCCATGCAGAGGAACAGCAGCCTGCTGTGCGTTGGCCTGGATCCCGACCCGGCCCTGATGCCCCAGATGGATATCTTTGAGTTCAACAGGGCCATTGTCGACGCCACCGCTGACCTGGTCTGCGCCTACAAGCCTAACCTGGCTTTCTACGAGGCTCTGGGTGTTGACGGCCTGGTTGCGCTGCAAAAGACGGTGAAGTACATACCGGACGACATCCCGGTGATAGGAGATGGCAAGCGCGGCGACATCGGCAATACGGCCCGTGCCTACGCCACGGCGCTTTTCGAGGTCTTTGGATTCGATGCAGCCACCGTCAACCCTTACCTGGGCTACGATTCTGTGGAGCCGTTTATGGCGTATTCTGAGAGAGGGACGTTCCTTCTCTGCCGGACATCAAACGCCGGAGCAGCCGATTTCCAGGCCCTGGCCTGCTGGTCACCAGCCCTGGCCTGCAGGCAGCAGCCTCTCTTCACTTTGGTGGCGCAGAAGGCCAAAGAGTGGAACAGGTTCGGCAACCTGGGCCTGGTGGTCGGCGCCACCTACCCCCAGGAATTGAAGGAAGTAAGGGAAGTCGTGCCGGAGATGACATTGCTCATACCTGGTATCGGGGCGCAGGGGGGCGACCTGGAGGCAGCGGTCCGCTACGGGACAGACGCCGCAGGCAGGGGAGCGGTGTTCAACAGTTCGAGGCAGGTCCTCTACGCTTCGAAGGGGAGAGATTTCGCCGAGGCGGCCCGCCGCACGGCGGATGGACTGCGTTGCCGGATCAACTCCCTCTTGGCCGGTCCACCGGCGGAGTAGAACGTTGCTGGAACTCAGGTTGGGCGATAGACTACAGCTAAAGAAGGCGCATCCCTGCGGCAGCCGTGAGTGGGAGGTGGTGAGGGTGGGGGCTGACATCGGCATCAGGTGCCTGAAATGCCACCGCAGGCTGCTGGTGGAGCGGGGTGTTCTTGAGAGGAAGGTGGTCAGAGTCCAGCACCTGAAGAACGGTGCTGAAGGTTGAGGCTCTGACAGCGGCTTTCAACGGCAAGTCTGAGGATGATAGGGGGTGTTTGCCATGGCAGAAGAGGTCGAGATTGGCAGTGTCAGTGACTTCTTTGCGCGACCGGTAGTGGCGGGTATCGAGTTGATAGACACGCTCAAGGTGGGGGACAAGATCCATATCCAGGGGCACACCACTGATCTTGAGCTGGTGGTGAACTCGATGCAGATCCAGAACAAGAATGTGGAGGTGGCGCATGCGGGAGATGCGGTGGGGGTCAAGGTCCCTGATCGGGTACGGCGGGGAGACAAGGTCTACAAGATAGTCGAGTGAAATACCAGATGGCGAGACCGTGGCCTCGCCATCTGGTAACCTCAAGAGCGCTTCTTCACAGGCTCTTGACTAGGTTCGCCATCTCGATGCCATGCATGGCAGCCTTAAAGCCGAGGTTGCCCTCCTTGGTTCCCGCCCTCTCGATGGCCTGCTCCAGGGTATCGGCGGTGATCACGCCGAAGATAATGGGCATGCCCGTCTCCAGCCCCGCGTTGGCTATCCCTTTGCTTACTTCGGCAGCGATGTAGTCGAAGTGCGGTGTCCCTCCGCGAATGACGGCACCAAGACAAATGACCGCATCGTACCTGCTTGACTGGGCCATCTTCTTGGCGATGAGGGGTATCTCGAAGGAACCCGGTGTCCAGGCGACATCGATGTCCGCCTCTTTGACTCCGTGACGAAGCAGGGCGTCCTGGGCCCCTTCGAGCAACCTGGTGGAGATGAACTCGTTGAAGCGGGAGACGATCAGCACGAGCTTCAGGCCCTCTCCCAGCAGCGAGCCCTGGTAGAGCTTACCCATGGTTTCCTCCTACATCCTGGTCGGCTACAAAATGGTGTCCCAGCTTCTTGCCCTTGGTCTCGAGATAAGAAGAGTTGTAGGGCGTGGCCGGGGCCACTATGGGCACGGTCTCCACGACCTTGAGGCCGTAGCCTTCCAGGCCGACCATTTTCTTGGGGTTGTTGGTGAGCAGGCGGATGCGCTCCAGGCCCAGGTCAACCAGGATCTGGGCCCCGATGCCGTAGTCGCGCAAGTCGGCAGCGAAACCGAGGGCTTCGTTGGCTTCCACAGTGTCCATCCCCTGGTCTTGCAGGGCGTAGGCACGGAGCTTGTTGTGCAGGCCGATACCCCGCCCTTCCTGCCTCATGTACAGGAAGACACCTCTGCCCTCGGCGACGATGCTCTGCAAGGCCATGACCACCTGGTCCCCGCAGTCGCAGCGCAAGCTGCCGAAAACGTCTCCCGTGAGGCATTCGCTGTGCACCCGCACCAGCACCGGCGCATCACCAGAGATGTCGCCCCTCACCAGGGCTATGTGCTCATCGGGATCGACCGTGCTCCGGTAGGCGATGGCGGTGAACTTGCCGTACCTGGTGGGCAGGCTGGCCTCGACCACACGCCGCACCAGCTTCTCGGTGCGGCGGCGATAGGTGATGAGGTCGGCCACACTGATAATCTTCATGCCGTACTTGGCTGCCATCTTCTTCAGTTGAGGCAGTCGCGCCATTGAACCATCGTCGTTCATTACCTCGCAGATGACGCCGGCCGGGTACAGCCCGCTCAGCCTAGCCAGGTCGACGATAGCCTCGGTGTGCCCGGCTCGCACCAGGACGCCACCCTCTCTGGCACGGATGGGGAACACGTGCCCCGGGCGGGCTATGTCTTCCGGCTTGGTGGCCGGGTCGAGGACGGCTTTTATGGTAGCTGCACGATCGTGGGCCGATATACCGGTGGACACGCCGTGCTTTGCCTCGATGGACACCGTAAAGGCGGTGGAGAACCTGGAGGTGTTGTCCTGGACCATCAGGGGGATTCTCAGCTCATCCAGCCTCTCCCCGACGATGGGCATGCAGATCAGGCCCCTTCCCTCCTTGGCCATGAAGTTGATGGCCTCGGGCGTGACCATTTCCGCGGCCATAGCCAGGTCACCCTCGTTCTCCCGGCTTTCGTCATCGACAATGAGGACAATCCTGCCTGCCTTGATGTCCTCTATCGCTTCACTGACTGTATTCAGACCCATCGGGGCTCGCTTTCTAGGTGCTGAGCGGGGAGCTGGCGCTGGAGAAGCCGTGCTCGGCCAGGAAGTCGAGGCTGATGCCGCTCCGGCCTTCCTTGAGCCGCTCCACGTATTTGGCGATGATATCTACTTCCAGGTTCACGGAGTCGCCGACGTGCAGCCTGGCCAGGTTGGTATGCTCCAGCGTGTAAGGGATTACCGAGACTCTGAAGGAAGTGGAGTCGTAGTCGGTCACCGTGAGGCTCATCCCATCAACGGCGATGAACCCCTTTTCCACCACGTAGCGCATTACCTGCGGTGGCGCCGTGTACCTCACCAGGACAGAGTTGCCTTTGGGCGTGATAGAAACGACCTTACCCGTGGCGTCCACGTGCCCCTGCACTATGTGCCCGCCGAGTCGTCCACCGAGCGGCACGGCTCTCTCCAAATTCACCAGGGAGCCCGGCCGCAGTGAGCCAAGGTTGGTGCGTTGAAGTGTCTCCGGTGCCACATCCACAGTGAAAGTGCCGCTATCCATGGCCGTTATGGTGAGACAGGCCCCGTTGACCGCCACACTGTCGCCGACCTTTGATCCCTGGAGCACCTCTCTGGCTGATATGGTCAGGCTGGCCGGCCTGGCCAGCTTGACTGTGCCCACCTCTTCAATGATTCCGGTAAACAAAGCGCTGTTCCCTGTTTCGGGTGCCCTTCGCTCGGCGCGGTGAGTCAGCGGGCGGCGTACCCGCTGACCATTATATCATTCGCGATCTTCTCAACCTTGACCCCAGTGAGGTTCATTGCCTGGGCCACCTTCTCGACGCCCCTGCCCCTCACCGGGTTCTTAGCACCCTCACCCCCGATGATGATAGGGGCAATGAAAGCGATAAGCTTGTCGATCAGCCGGTGCTCGAAAAGAGACCCGAAGACACCCGCACCGCCTTCCACCATGATGCTGATAATCCCCCTTTGGCCCAGGAACTTCAGCAGCTCCTCCAGGTCGACCAGCCCTTCCTTTTGAGTTATCTCCACTACCTCGGCGCCGGCCTGGCTCAGCGCCCTGATCCTGGCCGGGGCCAGTCCCTGCCCCACTGCTATCAGCGTCTTCCCAGGCACCTGGAGTACCCGAGCGTTCAGCGGCGTCCTGCCTTGGCTGTCCACCACCACACGCAGTGGCTGCCGTTCGGCCTGGCCGCCTTCCCTTCCGGCCCTGGCGGTTAGCTGGGGGTCATCGGTAATTATGGTGTCAACGCCCACCATGATGGCGTCCATCTGGTAGCGTAGAAGGTGCACGTACCTCCTGGATTCCTCGCCACTGATCCACCTGGAATCGCCTGTCTTGGTGGCGATCTTGCCATCCAGGCTCATGGCGTACTTGCCCATGACGAAAGGTATGCCGGTCCGAATATATTTGACGTAAGCCTCGTTCAGCTCTCGTGCCTCTTCCTCGTGTTCACCCAGGAATGTCCTTATCCCTGCCGCCTCCAGCGCTGCCTTGCCACCGCCGGAGACGCGTGGGTTGGGGTCGATCATGGCCATGTGGACGTCGGCGATCCCGGCCGCTATGATGGCCTCTGTGCAAGGCGGGGTGCGGCCTTCGAAGCAGCAAGGCTCCATGGTGACGTACATAGCAGCACCGCGGGCTTTCTCACCAGCCTGCTGCAAGGCCACCACCTCGGCGTGGTTCGATCCCGGTGGCTGGGTGTAGCCCTCCCCTACAACCACTCCATCCCTCACAATGACCGCTCCCACCGCAGGGTTTGGGCTGGCGTGACCAAGGGCCAGCCTGGCCAGCGACAAAGCGTGCTGCATATAATCCATCAGATATACACTCCGGGCCCTTCAAGCAGGAAAGTCTGGGGCACCTCAGAGACCACAGACCACTCCGGGCGCTCCGCAACTGCCTGTACCTGCGGCTTCTGCTCAGGTCTGGCTGCTTACGAAGGTATAACTTTCCAAAGGGGCTTGTCAAGTTTTGCCGGCAGCCCCTGACCGTCAACATCTGGTCGATGCAATGAGCATCGGAGTATTCCTGAAGCGGCCACGGCACTGACTGGGCTCGGGAGCGGTCGATCCTGAAAGGTTCCGCTGCAGGGGTGGCGAGGGCGGACAGCTACGTGCAACTGGGCTCCGGAGACGTCTATGCTGACATAGCCGGGCCCTTGCTCCTCAGTGGCCTGCTCGGATGTGCTGCCCCCGCCCTTGTATTGCCCGGGCACGACTAGCCCTGACAACTGCTCGGGCTCTTACGGCGGAGGGCCTGGAGTTCACGGCCCTCCGGGGCAGGCCGTGGTAATTGCTGCGATAACCTGTCTCGGCACTCTGCTGGCGACCCGCCTGCCGGCACGGCACGCATCCACTATCCTCCACAGCCTTCCGCTACCTGTGCGCCAGTCCTCTCCAGGCGTCATACTCCTTGAGGTAGCCTGCACCACGGTGGCTGCATCTGACCTCAAGATACCAGCAGGAGACCCGAAAGTGCGACACCCACTGTCAACTGGCAGACGCGCCCCTGTATTGCCTGGCCTCCGGCCACCAACAGGCTTCCCAAACGAAGCTGAATACAGACGCCTTCTCCGAAGTCGTCAGGAATGGTCTGAGCCTGTCTACGATCTCCTGGCGTTCAGGGCTCGACTCCCAAGCTCGCCACAGACCTTCGTCGAGCCAGGTGCTGATGACCAGCCAGTGCGAAGGGTCGTCTACCGACCTTAGTGTTTCTCCAGAGACGTAGCCGCGCTGCTGCAATGCTCCGGACCGCAGGTCCATTAGCAGCCGCTCCACCTCAGCCGCCTTGTCCGGCTGACAGTGCCTCTCAATGATCACCTTTACCATTGCCCTTGATATCCTCCTTTCCCCAGAGTGGCACATGCCTGCGAACGGACCATCATCCTTGGCCCGCGTCCGCCGAATAACCGACGCCCTTGCCGCCAGGCCACCCGCGCAGCCAGGCGTACCGTTAGCTTCACCCTCTTGTAGGGAGTGGCACGGGAGCCTGGCAAAGAGTCACGCTTCTCGCCTGAAGCAGGGATCGGGGAGGACTGCCTCGTGCCAACACGCTACCACGCAATAACTGGTATGTCAACCAGCGGTCCCGCCCCCAAATCAGTGGTCCATCCTGAAGAAGGCTGTGCCCTGGCATATCATGCCACGACACTGCCGGGTGGGCTGGCATCACCAGTGAGGAGCCAACGCTGCTGCCGTCGGCGCAAACCCTGTTTTGAGCCTTCGTGGTGCTGGTCGGCCAGCCTGATAGGTCCTCTGCGGAGCGGACCAATCTCGGGGGCGCCCGCCGTCAGCCGCTGACCCTCACCCCACCCCCGGGATTGACCGGCCGCCTGCGGCGGCCTCCCTACGACACGGAAAGACGACCAGTGGCATGTCGATGCCAATCACCCATCCGGGTCCGGCAGGGCGGATCAGGTGTACCAGGACCCACAGCCGAACAAAGCGCGGCGGGTACTGGGCCAGGCGCATCCTACCAGTACGGGGTCTCGATCGGTCTATACAGCTAGTGCGCTGCCGTCCTCAGTTTGGCATCCAGCCTGGTGTACCGGTGCTGCACCTTGTTGTTCTTGACGGCCATGTAAACAGCGCGCTTGCTGCCTACCAGCACCACCAGCTTCTTGCCACGGGTGATGGCCGTGTAAAGCAGGTTGCGCTGGAGCATGACGTAGTGCTGGGTCAGGATGGGCACCACCACCGCCGGGTACTCGCTGCCCTGTGACTTGTGTATGGAGATGGCATAGGCCAGCACCAGCTCGTCCAGCTCGCTCCACTCATAGAGCACCATTCTGTCCTCGAACCTTACGCGGAGGCTCTGGTTCTCGGGGTCAATCCCGGCTATGCGGCCGATATCACCGTTGAACACGTCCTTGTCGTAGTTGTTCCTGACCTGCATCACCTTGTCGCCGATCCGAAACACCCTTCCGCTACGCACCACCTCCGCCCCCGATGGGTTGAGCAGCCCCTGAAGCTCGGCGTTGAGGTTAGCCACGCCGACCACCCCCTTGTGCATGGGCGTCATCACCTGGATGTCGTCCAGGGGGTCGAATCCATATGCCCGCGGCAGCCTCTTGACGCACAGCTCCTTCACCAGCTCCAGCACTTTCTCCGGCTGTTCCCTCTCGATAAAGAAGAAATCAGCCCGCCCGTTCTCGGCCGGTTTGGCCTGGGGGAAATGGCCGCTGTTCACCCGGTGCGCGTTGACCACAATCAGGCTCTCCCGCGCCTGCCGGAAGACTTCGTTGAGCTTGGTTGTCTCCACGCACCCAGAGGCGATGACGTCCTTCAACACATTGCCCGGCCCCACCGAAGGGAGCTGGTCAACGTCTCCCACCAGCAGCAGGCTGGCCGTGGGAGGTACAGCCTTCAGCAGGTGATTGAAGAGCAGCACGTCCACCATCGATGCCTCGTCGATCACTATCAGGTCAGCAGCCAGGGGGTTCTCCTCGTTGCGCTTGAAACCAGCCTGGGAGCCGCTGTACTCCAGCAGGCGATGGATGGTCCTGGCCTCCCTGCCCGTGACCTCGGACAGCCTCTTGGCCGCCCGGCCAGTCGGCGAGGCCAGCACGATGCGCTGCCTGCCGCGGCCCATTATCTGGACGAGGCTCTTTACCAGGGTGGTCTTACCCGTGCCCGGCCCACCGGTCAGCACCAGCGCTTTGCCCTGGATGGCCTTCCTCAGCGACTCCTTCTGCATCTCAGACAGCTCTATGCCGCCGTCGCGCTGCACCGACAGGATGGCTTCCTCCAGGTTGAGGTGCGGCAGTTGCTTCGGCTGCTCCAGCAGGGCCCTCAGCCGCCTGGCTACATTCATCTCGGCGACGTGCAGCGGTGTCAGGTACACCCCCTTGTGCTCACCACAGTCCTCCAGCACCACCCGACCCTGCGACGCCAGCGAAGCCAGCGCCTGGTCAAGCACGCTCCTGTCCACCTCCAGTAGCTTGGTCACCTTGTCCAGCAGCTCCTCACAGGGGCAATACACATGCCCCTCGTCTACCAGCTCGCTGAGCACATGGATGATTCCGGCCTCGGCTCTCATCGGCGAGGCCGAGTCGATGCCCATGGCACTGGCTATCTTGTCGGCCGTCTTGAAGCCGATGCCGTTGATATCCAGCGCCAGTCGGTAGGGGTTCTCTTTCACCACCGATATGGCTTTCTCACCATAGGTCTTGAATATCTTCACGCTGTGGGCCGCCCCCACGCCATACCCCTGGAGAAAGACCATGATCTCCCTGATCTGCTTCTGCCCCTGCCATGCCTTGACAATGCTCTCCGCCCTCACCGGGCCTATGCCGTCAACCTCCTGGAGCCTTTCCACGCCGTCATCAATGGCGTCGAGAGTCTCTGCGCCAAACCTGGCCACCAGCCGCCTGGCCATTTCCGGGCCAATGCCCGGCACCAGTCCCGAACTGAGGTATCTCTCTATGCCGGCCACCGTCGACGGCAGCACAGTGAGACAGCTTGTCGCCCGGAACTGCCTGCCGAACTTGGGATCGACAACCCACTCACCCTTCAGCCGGAGCGTCTCGCCGGGGGCAGGGGATGGTATGCTCCCCACTACGGTGACCAGGTTCTGAGTCTTCGCCACCTGGAGCTTGGCCACGGTGAAGTTGTTGTCCTCGTTGAAGTAGACGATGCGTTCCACCACGCCTTCCAGGCTGGAAGCTTCGGGGCCACCGGAAATCGCACGCCTGGCCATCTGTCGCTACCCTGGCGACTAATATACCAGACAACGGGGTCTGCCTGGAAACCCCAGGCGGTTATGTCTCACCGCACGGGCGAAAGGGCCATCAGTTTGGGTGCCAGCACCCAGGGACAATGGGTGGCAACCCTATTGTTGCCATGGCCTGTGTCATATATGATATATGACACGTTGGGCTTTACGTTGCTGGCGCAAGAAGAGCCGCTGACGACTGGCCACTCAGAAATGCTCCCACCTCGTCGCGGAATTGCAGGCTGAACGAGAGAAGGGTGGCTGGGACCGGGAGCCTGCAGCACCACCTCGCAGCCGTCTAGCGGATAGCTGCCTTGTTCTGGAAGCGCTTGATGGCAACATGCAAGAAACTGCAAGGAGGAACCGTGTTAGACGAGGTACTTGAGGCACTACGCAAGCAGCTAGCCACGTACCAGGAGATGGCCAGGAAGGAAAGGGAGGAGACAGGCGGAGACACCTACGGGACATGTGCCTATCTGGATGGCGCTATCGTGGCCAGCCAACGTGCCGTTGACCTGGTCGTCAGAAGAATGAGAGCCGACCCAAGCACGCTGCTGGTGAACTAGA
>QMOF01000046.1 GCA_003650185.1 Chloroflexota bacterium
GACCGCATGGACAAGAGGAACGCGGCCAATCACCAGGTATTCAAGGACATTGAGCGGGCGCTGACGGATATCGAAGAGGACGAAGACATGAGGGTGGTGGTCCTGACCGGCCAGGGCGAAGTCTTCTCTGCCGGGGCTGACGTGACCGGTTTTGACTTTCAAAAGGTGGCCGCAGGTATGCACTTTATGCAACTGGTGGTCAAGGTATTCGAGCACTTTGAGTACATACCGAAGCCTGTGGTTATGGCGGTGAATGGGATTGCCTACGGGTTCGGCACAGGGATCACTCTCACCGGCGACATCGTGATTGCCTCAGACAGGGCAAAGTTCAGCATCCGGGAAATAAACCATGGGGCCATCCCCATCGAGACGCTGACCAGGGGTATGGAGGTGCTGGGCAAGCACAACATCTCCTACATGTCCCTTATGGCGAATGACATCACGGCCGACGAAGCCAAAGCTATGGGACTGGTGAACGTGGTCGTCCCTCATGACCAGTTGAAGGCTGAGGTGGACAAGGTGTGTGACAAGCTCAAGAACGGGCCGCCTTTCGCTCAGGCTGCCATAAAGAGAATACTGAACCGAAAGTGTCACGAGGACTGGGACTTTGGCCTGGGGATAATGCCGGCCATATTCGCCACCGACGACGTAGCCGAGGCCAGAAGGGCCTTCATAGAGAAGCGAAAGCCGAAGTTCACCGGGAAATAGAGTGAGGCAACGCGCGGGCAGACCGGCCTGGTCGCAAGAGCAAGGCTGGCGTTCGGGCAGAGGGCCAAGGCGTGAAGGGTACGTCCATGTTGACCAAGCCGCGGAGGTGTCTGGCCCGCAGCCAGTTCCTCGAGTTCAATGCTAGAAGGGAGGCCAAGAATGGACATAAAGAGAGTCTGCGTTGTTGGTGCAGGGACGATGGGCAGCGGCATTGCGCAGACGGTGGCCCAATCAGGCTATGAGACTGCCATGGTTGACGTCAAAGATGAGCTTCTTGACCGCGGCATGAGCACTATCAAAGGGAACCTGGCCAGACTGGTGAAAAAGGAGACCATGACGCAGGCACAGGTTGACGAGATCGTGGCCAGGATACAGACAACGACCGACCTGAAACAGGCTGCCAAGGATGCTGACTACGTGATTGAAGCCGTGTTCGAGAAGGCAGAAGTGAAGCAACCTGTTCTGAAGCAGCTTGACGAGGCTTGCCCTGAGAAGACCATTCTGGCCACCAACACGTCGTCAATACCGATAAGCCTGCTTTCCTCAGCCGTCAACCGCCCAGAGAAGCTCCTCGGCATGCACTTTTTCAACCCAGTGCCAGTGATGAAGCTGATCGAGGTGGTCAAGTCTTTGACCACCTCCGACGAGACGGTGAGCATCAGTGTCGAGTTCGGCAAGTCGCTGGGCAAGGAGCCGGTTGTGGTGAAGGACTCGCCCGGGTTTGTAGCCAACAGGATAGCCAATGTGGCTGCCAACGAGGCTCTGAAGATCCTGGAAGACGGCCTGGCCAGCGCAAGCGACATCGACAAGATATGCAGGCTGGCCTTCAACTGGCCGATCGGCTTCCTGGAAATGATAGACCTGGTCGGTGCTGACGTTGTCCTCGACCTGGCAGAGACCATCTACAACCAGACGGGCTGGGAGAGATATAAGGCTGCGCCAATACTCAGAAGGATGGTCGAAAGCGGGTACATAGGGAGAAAGGCCGGTAAGGGCTTCTACACGCTGTTTGCCGACAAGTAGTCCACAATAAGGAGAATGACACGTGGCTCAGGAGTATCAGTTCATTCTGTATGAGAAGAAGGACAGAGTGGCCAGCATAACCATCAACCGCCCCAAGGTGATGAACGCCTTGAACACGGGGCTGGCCAGGGAAATGCGGGATGCCCTCTCCGACGCCGAAAGCGATGACAGCGTTCAGGTAATTGTCATAACCGGCGCCGGTGACAGAGCGTTCTCCGCGGGAGCGGACATAGGCGAAATAGAGACGCTGAGCGCCTTGGGTGCCAGGGACTTCGCCCTCACTGCCCAGTCGCTCACCACCTACATGGAGAGGATCAGGAAGCCAATCATAGCCAAGGTAAATGGATTCTGCCTGGGTGGCGGGCACGAATTGGCCATGTCCTGCGACTTCAGAATCGCCTCAGAGAAGGCGTCGTTCGGGCAGCCCGAGATCAATCTGGCTATTATCCCTGGCATGGGGGGGACCCAGAGGCTCACCCGGCTGGTGGGCAAGACGAAGGCCATGGAGATGGACATGCTGGGGGAGCCGATCAGTGCTGCCGAGGCATATCGGCTGGGCTTGGTGAACAAGGTTGTTCCGGCCGAGGATCTCGACAAGGCAGTGGACGAACTGGTACAGAAGCTGCTGTCGAAGAGCGTAGCAGCCTTGGGTCTGGTGAAGCTGGCCATCAATAATGGCATCGACATGGATCTGGATCGGGCACTGTGCTATGAGGCCGAGTGCTTCGGCTCTGCCCTGGCTACCGAGGATGCCAAGGAAGGGACCAGGGCGTTCATAGAGAAGCGGAAGCCCCAGTTCAAGGGCAGGTAGCAACTACTGTCAGAGGTAGCGGGCCAGACGAGAAAGGCGAAGTGGTATGGACTTCGAGCTGAGCGAGCTACACCGGATGCTCTCCGAGTCGGTCTATGACTTCATGGTGAAGGAGATCGAGCCCATCGCGGAGCAGATCGACCGTGAAGACAAAATACCGGACTGGGTGTGGAAGAGGGTGGGCGATCTGGGGTGGATGGGTGTCACGGTGCCGGAGCAGTATGGCGGGGCGGGGATGGACTACCTGGCCCAGTGCATCTGCCTTGAGCAGATGAGCCGCATATGCCCGGCGCTGAGCTTGTCATGCCACGCCCACTCCAATCTCTGCTGTGACAACCTCTACCGCAATGGCACGGAGGAACAGCGGCAGAAGTACCTCCCCGCCCTGTGCAGCGGTGAGAAGCTAGGCGCCCTGGCCCTGACCGAGCCCAACGCGGGCTCGGATGCAGTCGGCATTCAGATGAGGGCGACCAAGGACGGCTCTCACTACCTGCTCAACGGCACCAAGACATTCATCACCAACGGCACCGTGGCCGGGGTCATGATACTCTACGCCAAGACAGAGCCAGGGAAGGGAGCCAAGGGCATTACCGCCTTCATCGTTGAGCCGGGGTACGAGGGCACCTTCACCACCAGGCACCTGGAGAAGATGGGAGAAAGGGGCTCCCCCACAGGCGAGCTTGTGTTCGAGGACTACCGTGTTCCGGAAGGGAACATATTGGGGGAACTGAACCAGGGGGTGCATGTGATGATGGGCGGCCTGGACATGGAGAGGGTCGCCGGTACGGGCTGGACCATCGGCATAGCCGAGAGGGCCTTCGACCTGTCGTTGCAGTACGCCAAGGACAGGGTACAGTTCGGGCAGCGTATTGCGGAATTCCAGCTTGTTCAGGACAAGCTGGTCGAGATGTACGTGGGCATAGAGTCAACCAAGCTGCTGATGTACAAGGCTGCCACCCTGGCCGCGAAGGCCGAAAGAGGAGGCAAGGGCTCCGAGATCAACAAGGTGGCCGCGGCGGCGCTTCTGATGGCCGGGCAGGTGGCTACCCAGGCTGCGCTTCACGCTGTCCAGATACACGGCGGCTACAGCTACATGCTGGATTATCCGGTCAACCGTCTGCTTCGCGACGTGAAACTGGGCGAGATCGGCGCTGGCACCACCGAGATAAGAAAACTGATAATCGCTCGAGAGTTGCTCCGGGACTAGGCATCTTGGGAGGCTAGTATGTCAGGATACTTGGGATATACGGTTGGCAGACTGTACGACTGGGCTGTGGGGCACTATGCCGACAGGCTTGCCGCTATCAAAGGTGACCGCCAGATGACCTATCGTGAGTTGAAAGAGAAGGCCAACCAGTTGGGCAACGCCCTGCTTGCACTGGGGCTGAAGAAAGGGGACCGGGTAGGCACGCTGACAGCCAACTGCATCGAGAGCATCGTGCTCGACTACGGGCTGGCTAAGGCCGGTCTGGCACAGGTGATCCTCCATGAGGGCATTGCCGTGCCTGCCGACAACGCCTACATGGCCAATGATTCTGAAGCAAGCGCCCTCATCTTTCAGGCCCGCTATGCGGGGCAGGTGGAAGAGATGCGGCCACAGCTCAAGACGGTGAAGCATTTCATCTGCATTCCGGAAGGCGGTGAGACTGCCGGCGGCAGCAACGATTTTGATCAAATGCTCTCTTCTCAACCCGCCACCGATCCGCCGGTGGAGGTGAGCGAAGATGACATAATCTCCATATATTACACCGGAGGCACCACGGGGGTGCCCAAGGGCTGCCTCCACGCTTCGAAGAACCGTGTCCACACTTACCTGACAGCGCTGGCGGAGATAGGGTTGGGCCAGAGGCACACCTTCCTGCACGTGGCCCCCATGTCGCATGCCTCCAACGTTTTCATGCTGCCAGTCTGCCTGCGAGGCGGCACGCAGGTTATCCTGGACAGCTTTACACCCGAGCTTTTCCTTCAGACCATTGAGAAGGAAAGGGTGACGGGTACCTTTATCGTACCGACCATACTCTACCGTATCTTGGACTTTCCCGAACTCAAGAAATACGACACCAGCAGCCTGAACACCGTGATATATGGCGCTTCTCCTATAGCGCCGGAGAGGCTGCGCCAGGCGATCGCCGCTTTCGGGCCCGTCTTTGTTCAGGTCTTCGGCCAGACGGAAGCCCCTATGTTTCTCACCACGCTTGGGAAGGAGGACCACGTGGTGGCCCCCGGCCAGGAGGAGAGGTTAGCCTCATGTGGGAAACCTACCCTGATGTGCCAGTTGCGGCTGGTGGACGACGAGGACAACGACGTTCCACTGAATGGCGAGGGCGAGATCGCTGTCAGGAGTCCCAACATGATGAACGGCTACCTGAACAAGCCGGAGGAGACCGCTGAAACACTGAAGAACGGCTGGCTGCACACGGGGGATATTGGCCGTCGGGACGATGACGGCTATGTCTACATCCTCGACCGGAAGAAGGACATGGTCATCAGCGGTGGCTGGAACGTCTACCCCAAAGAGGTGGAGGCCACACTGCATGAACACCCGGCGGTGTCGGATGCGGCCGTGATAGGCGTGCCTGACCCCAACTGGGGGGAGTCGGTCAAGGCGGTTGTGGTGCTCCGCGCCGGGAAGACGGCCACCGAGGAAGAGATCATCAAGTTCTGCAAGGATCGGAAGGGATCGATCAAGTCGCCCAAGTCGGTAGACTTCGTGGAGCAGATCCCCCTGACGTCTGTCGGCAAGCACGATAAGAAAGCACTTCGAGCCAGGTACTGGGGCGACCAGAAGAGGAGGGTGCACTAGACCGGGCCGGTGCGCTGAACGGAAGGTCCAGGTGAGGTATTTCGAAGACTTCCAGGTAGGCGACAAGATTGTCACCAGGGGGAGGACAATCACTGAAGCAGACATCGTCATGTTCTCCGCCTTCAGCGGCGACTGGCATCCTCTCCACACTGACATAGAGTATGCCACCAAGGGCCCTTTCAAAGAGAGGATAGCCCATGGCTTCCTGGTGCTGTCCGTAGCCTCGGGACTGCTTCCCCTCTCTGAGATGGCCATCATCGCTTTCTATGGGATGGACAGGGTACGCTTCATCGCGCCGGTAAAATTGCTGGACACCATCCACGTGGAGTTCGAGACAATGGAAAAGCAGGACAGGGACGAGCGCGGTGGGGTGATCACTTTCCAGCAAACGGTCAAGAACCAGAGGGGGGAGGATGTGGTGGTGGGGATGATGAGGAGCTTCATAGCCAAACGCGGCTGAGGGCACGGAGATAGCGCCATTGGCCGGGGCCTCGCAGACCGGCCAGCAGCTAGCCAAGGAGGGCAGCCGGATGGAGAATGAGACCACGTTCGAGATACAGGAGAAGGACGGCTTGCTGGTGCACCAGGGGGTGATCAGGGTGCCGTATACCTGGGCTGCCGGTGAGGTGGCCAGCAGGTTCTACGCGGGACTACGGGAGAAGAAGGTACTCGGGCTTCGCTGCCCAGCCTGCAAGGTGGTCCTTGTCCCGCCGAAGAAGGTCTGCCACCGGTGCTTCAGTGACCTGACCGACTGGGTTGAGGTGGGTGATGAGGGGGTTCTCCAAACATTCACCGTAGTCCACTACAGCGAACCCGACCTGCACCCCGTAGAGGCTCCCTTCGCCTACGGCATAATCAAGCTTGATGGCGCCGATACAGGCATGACCCATCTCATCGGTGAGGCAGACATCAAGGGCCTGAAGGCGGGAATGAGGCTGAAGGCGGTCTTCAGGCATCAACCACAAGGCAACTACCTGGACATTGCATACTTCAAGCCGATCGAGGAGGCCAACCATGGATAAGGTGGCTATCATCGGAGTCGGGCAGACCAGGTACGAGAGGGGCAATACCAAGAGCTTCGCTGAGCTAGTTTATGAGGTCACCAGGAAAGCCCTCGACGATGCCGGGTTGGAGCTGGACAACATCGACAACGTGGTGACCACCACCAACGATTTCTACGATGGGCGCACCATCGCCTGCATGGCCGTGGCCGAGGCCTCCGGTTCGTACGGCAGGGACGCTACCAACGTCGAGGGCGATGGCACTCTCAGTGCGTTCTACGGTTTGATGCGCACCCTCTCCGGGGTCTACGACGCCACCATCGTCACCACGCACTGCAAGATGTCGGAGGGCAACCCGCGCAAGCTGTTCAACCAGGCCTTCGACCCCATCTACGACCGCATCCTGGGCATGGACGCCATCTCTTCTTCGGCGCTTCAGGCCAGGGCCTACATGGACAGGTATGGCGTCACTGAGGAGCAGTGCGCTATGGTCTCGGTAAAGAACCACGCTAACGCCAGAAACAATCCCTATGCCCATGTGGCCCTTGAGATCACGATTGATGATGTGATGAAGTCCCCCATGCTGGCCGAGCCCATCAAGCGACTGGACATCTCGCCCATCTCCGATGGTGCCTGTGCCATCATTCTGGCCACAGAGGAGAGGGCCAGAAAGTCAGCCAAGAAGCCTGTGTGGGTGAGAGGTGTGGCCCACTGCACGGATGCCTACCGGCTAGGAGAGAGAGACCTGACATACTCTGCTGCTCTGGAGACCGCGGCCAAGAAGGCTTACAAGATGGCGGGTATTAGGAACCCCTTTAAGCAGATAGACGTTGCCGAGGTCTACGACGCCTTCTCCTACATGGAGTTGATGTGGTATGAGGGGCTGGGCTTCTGCGATCGCGGCAAGGGCGGCAAGCTCGTAGAGAGTGGCAAGACGCAGATGGGCGGTGAGCTTCCGGTCAATCCGTCCGGCGGCGTCCTATCAGCCCACCCCGTCCAGGTTGCCGGGCTGGCCCGAATTGCCGAAGCTGTCCTCCAGTTGCGCGGTGAGGCCGGCGGACGGCAGGTACCGGGGGCGAAAACCGCCCTGGCCCACGGGATCACCGGCATATGTGGCCAGACCCATTGTGTATGGGTACTTAGCAACGAGGAGGCCTAGACATGGGTACCAGAACGGCCATCGTGGGAGTAGGCCAGACTTACCATACCTCCAAGAGGAAGGACGTCAACGGTCAGGAACTGATAAACGAGGCAGTAAGGCGGGCGCTGGAGGATGCCGACCTCACCCTGAAGGATATAGACGCCATCGTCATCGGCAACATGGACCACTTCGAGGCTATCAACTGTGTCGACTGCTGGAGTGTAGATGGTTCGGGTGCGTTCATGAAGCCCATCATGAAGGTGACCACCGGAGGCAGCACCGGTGGCACCCTCGGTTCGTGTGCCTACTATCACGTCGCCTCGGGCCTGTTTGACGTGGTCATGGCCATCGGCTGGGAGAAGAACTCGGAGTCGGACACTCAGGCGGCCATCAGCACCTGCGCCGACCCCATACTGGAGAGAGACTTCTTCGGGGGCGCCATCGGTCCCAACGCGGCGGAGTACGCCATGTATATGAAGCAGTACGGGGCCTCCGAGGAAGACGCTGCTATGGTTGCCGTGAGGGACCACAACAATGCCTTAAACAACCCCTACGCGCACCTGCGGAAGCACATCACCGTTGAGGACGTGATGAACTCACCGGTGCTCTGCTGGCCGATAAAGCTGCTGGATAGCTGCCCCAGGTCAGATGGGGCCTGCGCCGTCATCTATGCTGCCGAGGGCAGGGCCGAGAAGATCGCATCCAGGCCGGCATGGGTACATGCCAGCGCAGTGTCGCACGACTACGTCTACTTCGGGGACTATGATTGGGAAGCCATGCCCACGCTCGAAGCGACGGCATCCAGGGTATACAAGAGAGCAGGCATCGTCAACCCGCTCAAAGAGATAGACGTAATGGAGCTTTACCTGCCGTTCTCCACGTGCGGCGTCATATGGATGGAGCACATGTGGGTCTGCGGACGCGGTGAGTCGCCCAGGCTGATCAGGGAGGGTGTGTTTGATATGGACGGCGAGTTGCCAGTCAACCCGTCAGGCGGTGTGCTGTCCACCAACCCCATTGGGGCTACGGCGCTCATCAGGATAGGAGAGGCGGCTCTCCAGATCATGAACAAGGCAGGGAGTAGACAGGTGCCAAACGTGAATACGGCTATGGCCACTGCCTTCGGCTCCTGCTACTGGTTTGAGGCTACTATACTGAGATCGGGCAAGCCGTAGCTGGCCGAGGAGGACTGATCATGAACGAAAAGGAAGGCAGCGACAGAGAACTCCTGGAGATAACCAGCGGTGAGGCGGAGCATGTGTACTATTGGCACTGCGGCCACTATGTGAGCAAGTTCCTCCTCGGGCTGAGGGACAAGAAGACCATCCTGGGGATCAAGTGCTCCAGGTGCGGCCGGGTCTATGTGCCGCCCAGGGAGGTGTGTGGGCGCTGCTTTGCTACCATGAACGAGTGGGTAGACCTGGGGACCGAAGGCACAATATATGCTTTCACGGTGGTCAAGCTGCCCTACATCGACCCCAACACGGGGAAGCCGATCAAGGTACCCCGCACAGATATCTATGTCAAGCTGGAGGGTGCCGATACCTGTCTGATGCACTGGCTCGATGAGACAGACGAGAAGAAGATAAGCGTGGGGGCCAAGGTAAGGGCTGTGTTTAAAGAGCACCGCCGAGGCACCATTCACGATATAGAGTGTTTCACCCAGATATAGGCTCACCGGGAAAAGGCGGCGAAGGCGCTATTTTGCAGGTTTGGCTGATGCCTGCACTGCGCCCGTCTGTTGGGTTATGGCCGTTGCTGGCCTCGCGGCCAGCGGAACCCGTGGTGTGACAGGGGCTCCCCCCACCCTGACTCCGCACCAGACCCGGCCGTCTCGCTTCAGATGGGCGCTAGCAGGCTTACCCAGGCGGTGGGTCACGTTTTGAATCGTGGGGGTGCCCGATGTTTGTTCTGCGGGCAGATATTCCGCTGCCTGGTAGACAGCATCGAAAAGGAGAGGCAAAGGCGAGGCTCTTGAGCCCGGATGGGAGCCGTGCTCTCCGCCATGTCGTGCAGTCTATCCTTCAGAGGCTCGCTTGTTGAAGCTTCTTCAGGCATCGTCACAGCCTCAACTCCCAACTGAGATACAGCGTTTCAGGCGTTCAGGGGAGTCTCCCGGCGTTCTTGTTCTTTCTTGTCGCCCTCGGACCGCGCTTTGGGCTTTACCTTGATCTGCCTTTGGCCTTGCTTCTTCGGCCATGGAAATAGTCAGGGTGAGGGCGCCGTTTTTGAGGGTTGCGTCGGCCTTAGCCGTTGGAGAATTGCTGTTTACAAAGTGCTATGATGCTGCTATGAATGGTACTGGGCCCGGGGCCTCAAACCTGGCAAGGTCGGCATCTGCGGGCAGGCGCCCAGCGACTACTTCGAATTCCCCGAGTTCCCGGCGCGTGCTGGCATCGACTCTATCTCGCTGAACCCGGACAGTGTCACCCCGGTGAAGCGGCGTGTTGTCAGTGTTGAAGGAAAGCAATGAAGGTCTGAGCAGCCTATGAGCAAGCCACGCATCTCTCAAGTCCGCAAGCGAGACGGCTCCATACAGTCCTTCGACCCGGGCAAAATCGAAGGAGCTATCCAGAAAGCGCTTGAGGCCACCCGGACCGAGGGCAAGGGCCTAGCTGGCGACCTGGCACGGCAAGTCGTGGGGGTTGTGGAGGACAGGTTTGCTGGGACCATCCCCAGTGTGGAGGACGTGCAGGACGTGGTGGAGGAGGTGCTTATGGCCCAGGGCTATCCCAAGGTGGCCAAAGCCTACATCCTCTACCGGCAGCAGCGGGCCGACCTGCGCACATTCAAGAGATACATAGGTGCTCATGACGACCTCAAACTGAGTGCCAATGCCCTTAGGGTGCTGGAGCGACGCTATCTGCTGAAGGACGAGAACGGCCGTGCAGTGGAGACCCCAAGGGAGCTATTTCGGAGAGTGGCCCATAGCGTAGCTGCAGTAGAAGCGAGGTTCGATCGTACCGCCGACGTGAAAGGGTTAGAAGAGGAGTTCTTCAACCTGATGAGTAACCTGGAGTTCCTTCCCAACTCCCCGACGTTGATGAATGCAGGTACGGCCCTGGGGCAGCTTTCAGCCTGTTTTGTCCTCCCCGTCGAGGATTCGATCGTAGACATCTTCGAGACCCTGAAGAACGCAGCGATCATACATCAGTCGGGAGGAGGCACAGGGTTCTCCTTCAGTCGGCTCAGGCCAAACGGGGACGTGGTCCGTTCCACCATGGGCATCGCCTCCGGTCCGGTGTCCTTCATAAGGGTGTTCGATATGGCTACCGGGGTGATGAAGCAGGGAGGCAAGCGTCGCGGGGCCAACATGGGTATTCTGAGAGGAGACCATCCCGATATCGAGGAGTTTGTACTGGCCAAGAGAGATGACTGTTCCTTGCCCAACTTCAACCTCTCAGTAGCAGTGAGCGATGAGTTCATGGAGGCAGCCTCGCGGAGGGGCAGTTGGCCTCTCATCAATCCGAGGACCGGGAGGGAAGTGCGCTCTGCGAAGGCGCACGAGCTTCTTGACATGATAGTGAACAACGCGTGGCGCACCGGGGAGCCCGGCCTGGTCTTCATTGACCAGATTAATCGCCACAATCCCACGCCTCACCTGGGCCCTATAGAGGCGACCAACCCTTGCGGTGAGCTGCCGTTGCTCCCGTACGAGAGTTGCAACCTCGGCTCCATAGACCTGGCCAAGATGGTGTCCGACGGGCAGATCGACTGGGCAAGGCTGAGGAAGGTGGTGGGCATGGCGGTTCATTTCCTGGACAATGTTATCGAGGCTAACAATTTCCCTCTCCCTGAGATCGATGAGGTCACGAGAGGAAACCGTAAGATCGGGCTGGGGGTGATGGGGTTCGCCGATGCCCTTGTCAAGCTTGGCATCCCTTACGACTCGGAGGAAGGCCTGGAAACAGCGGAGCGCGTCATGCAGTTCATTTCCGAGGAGGCGCATGCCGCTTCTGCCAGACTGGCCGCCAACCGAGGCGCCTTCCCCAATTTCTCTGGGAGCAGCCATGCCCGGCAGGGAGGAGTCGCCTTGAGAAATGCGTCGCTTCTCTCTATTGCCCCGACGGGCAGCATAAGCATCATCGCCGCGTGCTCCAGTGGCATCGAGCCGCTGTTTGCCCTGGCCTACGTGAGAAACGTCCTTGGCGGTACAAGACTGCTGGAGGTCAATCCCCTATTTGAGCACGCTGCTCATGAACGGGGCTTCTTCTCGGAGAGGCTGGTACAGGAGGTGTCTCAGCGGGGAACAGTGCGCAGCATCGAGGGAATACCGGAAGACGTGCGTCGGGTCTTTGTCACGGACCAGGACATTGAGCCGGAGTGGCATGTCAGGATGCAGGCAGCCTTCCAGAAGCATACTGACAACTCCGTCTCCAAGACGGTGAACCTGCCGGCCGAAGCCACCCCGGAGGACATCCGGCGGGTCTACACCATGGCCCATGAACTGGGGTGCAAGGGTATAACCGTGTATCGCTACGGCAGCAGAAAGCAGCAGGTGCTCTACCTCGGGGGCCGCGTTTCGAACACTGAGGAGCCGACGAGATACGTCACTGCGGACTCGGAGTACGCCGGCGGCTGCCACTTCGGCACCTGCCCTTTCTAGTCGGGGCACTATGCTCGCGAATGAGACCCTGGTAAACACCGTCTGTGCTGGGACCTCCCAGGGTTCAACTTCCTCTCGTCTGAAACCCAGGTCCTCCCGGATAGCCTGGTGCCGGTGGTCGGGGGCAGTCCAAGCGTATCCAGGGCGCGACGCATGACCCAGACAGCCATAATGTTGGTGTACGAGTTGTTGTTGAGGCCCGCCTCATCAGCTCCGGGGTAGGTATCGTGGAACTCATCTGGTACCA
>QMOF01000047.1 GCA_003650185.1 Chloroflexota bacterium
GATCACGGAGCTGAGACCGTGCCCGCCCGGTTGACATAGCTGACCCGCCGTGATATGATAGATGCAATCGGTTGCGCCTGCACCCAGTGGCACTGCGGCTGCGGCCGAGCCTCGCCACCAGTTGCAGTTGCAGCCCGTTGCTGGCAGCAGCTATAATACAACCAGCGGGAGGGTAGCCGTGCATAGACTGGCCTTAGTCCTTGCTATTCTGCTCATTGGCGTGGCCGCCGTTCCACTTGGCGGCGCCTGTTCGTCGAGTCCAGAGGGAGAGACGGCAACCCTCACGGTGGTGACCAGTACCTCGCTCATAGCATCTATCGTGGAGCGAGTGGGAGGGGACCTGGTTGAGGTAGTCAACATCATTCCCCCGGCCCAGTGCCCGGGGCACTTCGACGTTTCACCCACCGATGTCCAGAAGCTGGCTGATGCGCCGCTGTTCCTCTACCACGGCTGGCAGGGCGAGACCTTTGCGGCGGATTTGATCGCTTCGGCAGACAACCCCGACCTGACTTCGGTCAGCCTTGATATCGCCGGCAACTGGATGACGCCGGACGTTCAGATCGAGGCTGCTGCGGCGATCACCAACCATCTGTGCCAGGTCGACCCGGTCAATTGCCCCACCTATCAGCAGAGGTCAGAGCAGTATGCCAACGCCGTCCTGGCCAAAGGAAGTGAGATACAGCAGGCCCTGGATTCGGCGAACCTCTCCGAGATAAACGTCCTGTGCGCCGAGATGCAGGTGGGGTTCGTCAGGTGGACGGGGCTCAACGTGATCGACACATATCCGCGGCCGGACGCCCTCACTGCTCAGATGTCGGCCCACTTGGTAGACCTGGGCAAAGCAGAGGACGTGACTCTCGTCATTGATAACCTCCAGAGCGGTGCAGATGGGGGCAAAGCGATCGCTGAAGACATCGGCTGTGCCAGGATCGTCCTGTCCAACTTCCCGGGCGGGTTTGACAACACCGAGACCTGGGAGAAGGCCATCGACCACAATATAGACCTGATCCTGGAGGCGGTAACCAAATAGCTATGCCGTCAGCAACACACCGAGGGAAGAATGCCATGGACAACACGGTGATCGACATTGATAGTGCAGTGGTCTCTTACCGGGAGGACATCGCCCTGCGCGGCGTGAGCCTCAAGGTGAGAACGGGAGAGTTCGTCGGCATTGTCGGTCCCAACGGTGCCGGGAAGACGACCATGCTTACCGTGGTGAACGGGATGGGGAAGCTGCTGCACGGGCGGGTATCCGTACTCGGCCATTGCCCCGCACCGGGCAGGGGGTGCTGTGTCAGGAAAAGGGTCGGCTACGTGGCCCAGGTACAGAACATAGACCCCAGGATGCCCATGAGCGTTCGCGATGTGGTGATGATAGGGCGCTACGGTCGTCTGGGACTGGTGCACCGGCCGGGGAAGCACGACTGGGAGGTGGTGGACGAAGTCCTGGAGCTGGTAGGCATGACAGCCCTGGCCCAGAGACCGATTGGCCACCTGTCAGGCGGCGAGCAGCAGCGGGTGGCTATCGCCCGCTGCCTGGCCCAGGAGCCGGAGATATTCCTTCTTGACGAGCCGACCGCTTCCCTGGACTGGAAAGCGAAAAGCGACATACTGGAGCTGGTGAGACTGGTGCACGATACACGGCGCCTGACCACGCTCTTTGTTACGCATGACCTCAGCGCCCTGCCGCTTGCCTGCGACCGCGTGTTGCTGATGAAGGAGGGGCTGATCTGGGCTGAAGGCCCGCCGACGGAACTGCTCAGCGACGATAACCTGAGCCGGCTTTACGACATGCCCGTGTCGCTTGTGGAGAAGCGCCGCAGGGAGGGCGCCCTGGTCCACTCCTAGCGCCCGAGGAGCCTCGAATTGGACCTCTCCATTTTCGGCTACCAGTTCATGCAGAACGCCATCCTTTCGGCGTTCCTGGGCGGGATTGCCTGCTCGGTGGTGGGGGTCTTCGTAGTGCTCATGCACATGCCCTTTATTGGCGTGTGCATGTCACATGCCGCCTTTGCCGGAGCCCTTCTGGCCTTGTGGGTCGGTCTCAATCCACTGGCGGGGGCCTTCGCCTTCAGCCTGCTGGCGGCAGCCATTGTTGGCCCGCTGGCCGACCGCGGGGAGCTCAGCCCGGAAACGTCGGTCGGGGTCATCTTCTCGCTCATGCTCGGCCTGGCTTTTCTCTTCATGGGCCTGATGCCGGGCACCAAGTCGAGTGCCCTGGAGTTGCTCTGGGGCAGCATCCTGACCAATACCCGGGGGGACATCATACTGCTGGCCGTGGTGGCCGTGGTGGTGGTGGGGCTGGTGGCCGTGTTCTACAAGGAGGTGCAGGCTACCATTTTCAATCGTGACATGGCCCTCTCGGTGGGCATTCCGGCCACGCTCACTCTGTACGCCATCCTGTTTCTCACCGGGGCCACCATTACCGCCTCCCTGCGCTCGATCGGGGGTCTGCTCATCTTCAGCCTGATCCTGAACCCGGCCGCCGCCGCCTATCAGCTTACCTACAGCATGAAACGCATGTTCGTCCTGTCGGCGTGCTTCGGCGTTCTCTCCGGCTGGGCCGGCCTGCTGATGTCGTACCTGTTCGATGTTCCCAGCGGGGCGACCATCGTGGTCACCTCCTCAGTGATCTTCATGCTGGCAGCTCTGTTCTCTCCAAAGCGGAAGGTGAAAGGGTGGCGAGCAGAGACAGCGCCGGGGGGCGACAGTGCTTAGGACATACTTCAACCAGAAGGCTGCCACCTGGGACGCAACCATCGCCGAGAAGGACACGGGCAAGCTGGAGCGAATGGCACAACGCCTGGAGATCAAGCCTGGCTCGGTGGTGCTGGACGTGGGTACTGGGACTGGCGTGTTCCTCCCGTTCATTCTGCGCCGCACTGGAGATGGCGGCCGGGTGGTGGCCCTGGATATCGCCGAGGAGATGCTGCACATGGCCCGGGCCAAGGGCTTCGACGGACACGTCGAGTACGTGCAAGCCGACGTGTGCAGCCTGCCTTTACTCGGAGGAATCTTCGACGCCGTGGTATGTTACTCCAGCTTCCCCCATTTCCAGGACAAGCCGAGGGCGCTTGGCGAGGTTTACCGCTTGCTCAAACAGGGTGGGGCAGTCTTCATCTGCCACACCGCAAGCCGCGATGCCATCAACGGCATCCACCGTAGCATTCCCGCAGTGGCTAATGACCTGATCCCTGACCGGAGTGAAATGGAGGCAATGCTGTCGGGTGTCGGGTTCAATGACGTGGAGATCAGCGAGGGATCGGACAGCTACCTGGCCAGCGCTAGGAAAGGCAGGTCAGGACAAGCCCCGCCCTTCGTTCCCCGCTGCGGTTAGCCCTGCTTCCTTCGGCAGGCACCACAGATGCCATGAATGACGATGTGCCTCAGGTCGGCCTCGAAATCGAACTTCTGTATCAAGGTCTTTTCCAGTGGCGCCAGCACGTCCCTATCGCACTCTATGATCTTGCCACACCGCCGGCATACCAGGTGATGATGGCCACCTTCCTGGGCGTGATGGTAGATGAACCTGCCGTCATGCTCGCTCTTGACGACCACGCCCAGCTCTTCGAGGAGTTCCAGGTTCCGGTACACGGTCGACTTGTTGACTTCGGGAGCCTTGGACTTGACTCGGCTCAAGATGTCTTCCGCGGTGATGTGACCTTCGGCCTCGTGGAGGATATCTAGGATCATCGACCTCTGTAGCGTCATCCTGTATCCTTTCTCCTTCAGTACCGTGGTGCAACTCATAGGCGTTCTCCTGATGACCTCCCCAGTGTGATTGTAGCCCATATCCAGCCGTGCGGCAACGGCAAGGCCGGGTCGGCGTCCGTCCGTATGCTCGGTGGGTGCAGCGGAGCGGTGGCGCGTCCCTCACCCGGAGCGCATAACACGGGTTGGGTGAAGCGTGGCCAGACCCCCAGCCAAAGGAGGCGCGGTCGAAAGGCGGGCTTCGCCCACCTGGCAACTTATGAATTATGAACTGCGGATACAGTCGTTGTATCCGTACGGCAGCGTGCGTCAGCCGATGTACCCGATTCTGTCGGTCTTCGCCCTGTGCCTGATATGTGGTGCTGACGGACTTTGACGGGAGCTCTCGCAGCCAGCTATAATTTGCAGCAGTTCCTTGTTAGCAACGCTTGGCTGAAAGGGGGGCTATAACCTTGGCGTTAGAGACTGTGGAGGTGCCTCTAACCGGGAAGATAATCGACGTTAAGGCGAGTGTCGGAGACAAAGTCAAGGAAGGGGACATCATCTGCATACTGGAGTCCATGAAGATGGAGAACCCAATACTGTCTCCGGTATCGGGTGTAGTCAAGGAGATCCAAGTCAGTGCGGGTCAATCAGTAAAGGCGGGGGGAGTGATAGCCGTCATAGAGTACTGAGCCGCGCGTTGGCTTGTTCATGCCTCAGTGGCTTGCAAGGACATCCGGGCGGCTGCTGGTTCCCTGGTTGCAGCCTCGGGTGTTGTTTGTTCTGCTCTTTTTGTTGTTTTTGTTGCAGGCGCTTTGGAGATGATATAATCCGTACGGTGGACCTAGACTGGCTGGGGCTTTTTCGCTGAGAGACGTAACGAGATGCTGATTGGGGTGATTGGTGGGGCACAGTGCTCAGCGGAAGAGGTGGCGCTGGCGGAGTCGGTAGGACGGGAGTTGGCCAGGAGGGGGGCTGTTGTGGTATGCGGCGGCCTCGGTGGGGTAATGGAAGCGGCGTGCAAGGGTGCCAAGTCGGCGGGGGGCACGACGGTGGGCGTCCTGCCTGGCGACGACCGCAGTTCGGCTAACCCCTATGTTGATATACCTATAGTCACTGGCATGGGTTATGCGCGCAACGTGATCGTGGTCAAGTCGTCTCAAGCCGTGGTCGCCATTGACGGCAGCTATGGGACTCTCTCGGAGATCGCCTTCGCTCTTCAGAGTGGAATCCCAGTGATAGGGCTGAACACGTCGTCTTTCTCTCAGGGCCAGGGGGTGGATGACTCAATCATACGGGCCGAAAGTGTCGAGGATGCAGTAGAGAAGGCGCTGGCCGCTGCCGGTGCGGCGCGAAAGCGGAGTTGAAGCCGTGGAGCCAGGTGTAGCCACCATAGTGCGTATCCGTGCCAGGGAAATCCTCGATTCACGCGGCAATCCCACGGTGGAGGTAGAGGTGGTGCTTTCCGATGGGACCATTGGCATGGCCGCCGTTCCTTCGGGAGCAAGTACCGGTGTGCATGAAGCCGTGGAGCTTCGAGACGGAGACAAGGGACGGTTCAATGGCTTGGGTGTGCTCCAGGCAGTGAAGAACATTCACGAACGCATCAGCCCGGCCATTGTGGGAATGTCTGCCCTGGAGCAAGCGGCCATCGACCAGAGGATGCTGGAGCTTGACGGTACATCGAACAAGTCCGTTCTTGGGGCCAACGCGGTGCTGGCAGTATCGCTGGCCACGGCCCGTGCGGCTGCCGCGTTCTCCCGTGTTCCTCTGTACTGGTACCTCGGTGGTGTCGCGGCCAGCGTTCTGCCCGTACCACTGATGAACATCCTGAACGGGGGGAAGCACGCCCTCGATTCCACGGACCTGCAGGAGTTCATGGTGGTTCCGGCAGGCGCACGCAGTTTCGCGGAGGCTTACAGGGCGGGAAGCGAGATCTACCATGCCCTTCACTCGGTGCTGAAGGAGAAGGGGTTGAACACCAACGTGGGTGATGAAGGTGGCTTTGCACCCTCCCTGAAGTCGAACAGGGAGGCGGTGGAACTGATCCTGGCCGCCGTCGAGAGGGCGGGGTATCTCCCTGGCGCGGACTGCTATCTTGCCCTCGACCCGGCAGCCAGCACCTTCTATAGCGAAGGCAGCTACGTTCTGGCCAGAGAAGGCAAGACGCTCAGCGGCCCGGAGATGGTCGAATACTATGCCGAGTGGGTTTCCAGCTATCCTATCATTAGCATTGAGGACGGGATGGCGGAAGATGATTGGGAGGGCTGGCAACTGCTGCGGAGCAGGCTGGGGGAGAAGGTGCAGCTTGTGGGGGACGATCTGTACGCCACCAACCTGGACCGTCTGGAGCGTGGTATAGCTGAAGGCAGCTCCAACTCCGTACTGATAAAGCCGAACCAGGTGGGTACGCTCACCGAGACGATGGAGGTGGTGACCAGGGCCCACGCGGCGGGCTGGACAGCCGTGGTCAGCCATCGCTCCGGTGAGACTGAAGACACCACCATAGCTGACCTGGCTGTGGCCCTGAATACGGGGCAGATCAAAGCGGGTGCGCCTTGCCGCTCGGAGCGCACCTGCAAGTACAATCGTCTCCTGAGGATAGAAGAGGACCTGGGGTCCAGGGGCCGCTACGCTGGGAAAGTCGCATTCCGCAACCTGGCCAGGCAATGACCTCCATACTACCGGGCATCCATCTGTTGAGGCTCCCCGGCCCTTTTCCGAACACCGATAGTGCGGATGTTAACGCCTATCTGATCAGGGGTGAGGGCGGCTGGTTGCTGGTTGATACAGGTTGGGGCACTGACCGCGCCTTTGCCGCCCTGGAAAGGCAATTGGACGAAACAGGTGTCGGCTTCGAACAGATCCGCCAAATAGTGGTTACTCACTTTCATCCGGACCATTACGGGCTGGCGGGCAGACTGAAGGAGCTGTCCGGGGCCAGCGTGGCACTACACCAGGTAGAAAAGGACTTCATCAATGCCAGGTACGTCAGTATGGACAACTTGCTGGGGGAGATGTCCGATTGGCTTCGGCTGAACGGAGTGCCTGAGGAAGAACTGCCCGCGCTGCGAGGCGCCTCTCTCGGAATGAGGCAATACGTCGCCCCGGTGCTACCTGAAATCGCTCTTCAGGGTGGCGAGACGATCAGCCACGGGTCTTTCAAGTTCCAGGTGATGTGGACACCGGGACATTCGCCGGGCCACGTCTGTCTCTATGAATCGGAGCGAAGGATTCTGCTCTCCGGGGACCACCTTCTGCCCATAACCTTTCCCAATGTCGGTCTGCACCCGCAGTCGGGCAAAGAGCCTCTGAAGGACTACCTCCGCTCTCTCCGGAATATTGAGCAACTGGAGATTGATCTGGTCCTTCCTGCGCATGAACACGTCTTCACCAATGCCAGGCAGAGGGTCGAGGAGGTCCGTCAGCATCACCAGGAGCGGAAGGCAGCTATAGTCGATGTCTTGAGGCAAGGGTGGCAAACGGCCTACGAGGTATCTTCCAGAATCCCGTGGATAGTGTACGGTGTCACCCTGTCTTTCCAGGAGTTGCTGCCCCTGGACAAGCGGCTGGCCGTGATCTCGGCCCTGGCCCACCTGGAAGCGCTGTGCCAGGAGGGAGAAGCCGAGAAGTCAGCCCGGGATGGTGTTCGGGTCTATGGAGCCACCAAAGCGTCATGAGACCCATAGGCATTACCACCACCGTTCCCGTGGAGATACTCCTGGCAGCGGGATACAAACCGGTAGACCTGAACAACGTCTTCATCAGCGACCCGGACCCCGACAGGCTGGTGCAGATCGCTGAAAGGGCTGGCTTTCCGCAGAACTGCTGTACCTGGATCAAGGGCATTTATGGGGTGTGCCTGGACCAGGGCTTTGACACCGTCATCTGCGTTACCACCGGGGACTGCTCCAACACCGTCATGCTCATGGAGGTCCTCAAGCTGAAGGGACTGAGGGTCATTCCCTTTGCCTACCCGGACGTGCCGGACCCTCACCAGGTGCAGAGTCGGCTTCGAGCGCTGGCCGAGAGTCTGGGCACCAGCGTGGAAGCCGCGGAGGAGATGAGAGGGGAGCTGGGGGCATGCCGCGCACTGACGTGGCAGTTGGATGAGCTCACGTGGAAGGACAACCTAGTCAGCGGTTGGGAGAACCACCTGTGGCTGGTCTCCAGCTCAGATTTCAATGGTGACTATCGCGAATACGAACGGCTCCTTGGCCGGTTCCTGGGGGAGTGCCGCTCCCGCCAGCCGTACGCTGAGGATATCCGGCTTGCCTATGTGGGTGTGCCTTCGGTTTTTGCCTACGACCTGTACCGGTACGTGGAGCGGCAGGAGGCCAGGATAGTGTTCAACGAGGTCCAGCGGCAGTTCTCCATGCCGCGGCCCGGCGACTCGCTGGCCGAGCAGTATGCCCACTACACGTATCCGTACTCCATATTCGGTCGGCTGGACGACATCCTCCCTGAGCTGAGGCGGCGGCAGGTGCACGGCGTGGTCCATTATGTTCAAAGCTTTTGCCATCGAGGCATTGGTGATATTATATTTCGGGAGGCGATTGACCTGCCGGTCTTGACCCTGGAGGGCAACGCCGACTACATGTTGACGCCGCACCTGCGGACCAAGATCGAGGCCTTCCTCGATATGCTGAGGCGCAGTCGGCGGCGCAGGGTGCCAGGAGATTCTATGAAAGGTAACTCTTATGGGCTCAGTGCGTAAGTGGCGCCAGAAGAAGATGGCGAAGCACAAGCACAAGAAGCTGCTCAAGAAGACTCGTTGGGCAAGACGGCATAAGTAGGTCTCTGCTGGTCAAAGGGGCGAACACGTAGCGGGCTGCCACAGGCAGCCCAAAGCGTGATGTTGGGCTCTACTCTAGGTAAGGGAGGTCAGCAAATGGCTACAAGAGTCGGTATCAATGGCTTTGGCCGCATCGGCCGGCTGGCGCTGAAGGCGATTGTCCAGAACTATCCCCAAAAGCTGGAGGTGGTGGCCCTCAACGACCTGACCGACGCCAGGACGAATGCCCACCTGTTGAAGTATGACAGCACCTACGGGGCTTATCCGGGCAAGGTAGAAGCTACCCATGACTCGATTGTCGTCGACGGTCGGGCAATCAAGGTGCTGGCGGAGCGAGACCCGTCCAAGATAAGGTGGAGCGACTACGGCGCGGAGGTGGTGATCGAGTCCACCGGAATCTTCACGGAGGGCGACAAGGCGTCAGCACACTTCCAGGGCGGGGCCAAGAAGGTGATTATCTCCGCGCCGGCCAAGGGCGAGGATATCACCGTTGTGCTGGGCGTCAACGAAGACAAGTACGACCCAGCCAAACACCACGTTCTGTCCAATGCTTCCTGCACCACCAACTGCATCGCCCCCGTGGTGAAGGTGCTGCATCAGAGCTTCGGGGTGAGCAAGGGCCTGATGACCACGATACACGCTTATACCAACGACCAGAGAACCCTCGACATGTTCCACAAAGACCTGCGCCGGGCGCGCGCAGCGGCGCTCAACATCGTTCCCACAACTACCGGCGCCGCCAGAGCGGTGACCCAGGTAATCCCCGAGCTACAAGGCAGACTCCACGGGATGGCCCTCAGAGTCCCGGTCCCCACCGTATCGCTGTGCGACCTTGTGGCCGACCTGGATAGGGAGGTCAGCGCCGAGGAGGTCAACCAGGCGTTTCGAGCGGCGGCCGAAGGCTCGCTGAAAGGGATACTGGAGTATTGCGACGAGCCACTGGTGAGCACGGACTTCAAGGGAAATCCGGCCAGCTCGATCGTGGACGCCGCCAGCACCATGGTGCTGGCGGGCAACATGGTAAAAGTGCTCGCCTGGTACGACAACGAGTGGGGCTATAGCTGCCGCCTGGCCGACCTCATCAGCTACGTCGCAGATAAGGGGCTCTAAGGAGCGTCTCTGGATCGGAGGTACTAGCCTGTTTGGGCTGGGTGCCTTGGTGGGCCTGGATCTCGGATTCCAGCACGACAGAATGACAGAGCCCAGCCTGCTCGGGCTGGGAACGGTCTGTGCAGAAGCGTGGCGGGGAAGAAGGCATTGAATGTCTTTGGAGCAAGGGGGCATCGCATCCCTGAGAACGGGTATGAGGGCCTGCTGGGATGACGCATCCCCGTCCCGTCGAGCCTGAAGAGGCCGTCTTGCGTGTAGGGGCCGGGCTGTAGCCTTGCCCGAGGGCCGGGCAGGCCTTCAGGTCTCGTCGCTACACACTCCAGAATGTTCCTTCTCCAAAGTCATTCGCTGTTCCTGGTGGTTACGTACGCAGAGTTGACAGTGCCGTAGTACCGCCTTATCATCGCGGTGGAGGTGGCGGGAGAAGAGCGGTGTCACCCCAACCGTACCCGTTTTGAGCAGCCAGCGTTCGCCCGACCGGAGGCGCCAGTGAGAGTTCTCGGTATCATGGGAAGCCCACGTACAGGAGGGAATACCGACCTGCTGCTGGACCGGTCGCTCGAAGGTGCAAGGAGCCAGGGAGCCGAGGTAGAGAAAATCGTAGTCGACAGGCTGAACATAGCCCCTTGCCGGGAATACTATGGCTGCACCAGAAACGGCGACTGCGTCATCAAAGATGACATGGATGGGATATACCCCAAGCTCCTGAGCTTCGAGGGGATCATAGTGGCATCGCCCATGTTCTTCTACGGGCTGACGGCGCAGGTGAAGGCGCTCATCGACCGGTGTCAAGCCCTCTGGGTGAGGAAGCACGTCCTGAAGCGAAAGCCACCCACTGGTGGCCGCAAGGGCGCTTTCATCGCGGTCGGAGCTACCAGGGGGGATAACCTGTTCGCTGGATCAATACTCACGGTGAAGTACTTTTTCGAGGCCATCGATGTTGATTATTCCCACGAGTTGTTGGTTCGTGGGGTAGACACAAAGGGTGAGATCGAGAAACACCCTGGTGCACTGACCGAGGCATTCGAGCTGGGCAGAAGGTTGGCCCAGGTCTGATAACAGGTGCATATCCGGAAGCGGAGGTGGGGAGCAATGGCCAAGCAGGAAGGTACAAGAGCCGAGGCACTCAGAACGGCACTGCAATTGGAGTTGGAAGGGAAAGAATTCTATCAGAGATCGGCTGAGAGGAGCTACACCGTCCTGGCAAGGGACCTGTTCAGCCATCTGGCCGAACAAGAGGATGTCCACTACAGAAAGGTGAAGGAAGTGTACGAGGCGGTGGCGCAGAAGCATGAGTGGCCGTCGCAGGAGACTGCTTTCAGGCAGGAGAAAAGCCTGAGGAGCGTCTTTAGAGAGGCCATAGAGTCTATGGGGGAGGATGTCACCCCTTTATCGGCCGAGCTTGAAGCGATGCAGGCAGCCATGAAGCTGGAGGGCTGGACCTACAGTTTCTATCGCAGCCGTGACCAGGAGGCGACCAGCCCGGCGGAGAAAGCCTTCTACCAGGCTTTGACAGCCGAGGAGAGAGTCCACTACCTGACCCTCATGGACTCCTATGAATACCTGTCGGACCCTCAGGGGTGGTTCAGCAAGTCCGAGCGCTGAGGGCTGGATAGCGACAAGGGAGGCACTGGCGAGGACGGGCTCAGGGCCAGCCGATATCGCATGACGGTTGAGCTAGACGCGCTGAGGTCTATACCTTACTTCGAAGGGTTGAGTCAGGCCGAACTGGAGGCTGTAAGGCAACTTGTTTTCGAAAAGACAGCCGACAGGAACGAAGTGATCCTGCTGGAGGGCGATCCCCCCGGAGCAATCTATTTCGTAATGTCAGGGGCGCTCAAAGCCTTCAAGACGTCACCCGAGGGCAAGGAGCAGATCTTGTGTATATTGCGGCCGGGCGATTCCTTCAACGATGTGGCTGCCTTCGACGGTGGGCCAAACCCGGCCAGCGTTCGCGCCATGAGCCCGGTCCGGCTGTATGGCATAGCCGGGCCCGACATGCATGACCTGATGCGGAGATACCCCACCATAGCCATCAACGTGGTCAGAGACCTGGCACAGAAAGTTCGCCACTTCGTGACCCTCGTGGAGGACCTCTCCTTCAGGCACGTCACAGAAAGGGTGGCCAGGCTGCTGCTGGAGTACGCTACAGAGCCAGAAGGCACAGAAGGCGGTACCAGGCCAAGGCTGACGCAGCAGGAGATGGCGGCCATGGTGGGGAGTGCCCGAGAAGTGGTGGGCCGCTCTCTTAAGGCCCTGGAGGAGGAGGGGGCTATCAGAATGGAGCGGCACCGCATTGCTATCGTTGACAAGGAAACCCTCAAAGAGTTGGCCAGTGGAGAGGTGTGAGATAACGGGAAAGAGACAAAGGTCACAGAAACGTCGGGTGCGGCCGTGCTAGAATTCCATAAATCTTAGGGGACGGTCATGTTCGAGATGCCTATCATTAACCAGGACCTCTGCAACGGATGTGGCTTGTGCGTTATGGTCTGCCCTGAGGATGCGCTGACTTTGGCGGGTAACACCGTGTGGCTTACCAGGACCGAAAACTGCGACTACTGTGGTGAATGCGAAGCCGTGTGTCTCCCGGGTGCGATACAGTGCCCATTCGAGATAGTGGTCGAGAGCTATTACAAGTACATCTGA
>QMOF01000048.1 GCA_003650185.1 Chloroflexota bacterium
CCACCAGCCCAGCCACTGCCCAACGACGGTACCCCCACCCACACCCTCACGCCATCGTCATGCCGCCGTCGACGCTGATGGTCTGGCCGGTGATGTACGAGGCATGGTCGGCGGCCAGGTAGACTAACAATGTTGCCGATATCCTGGACCGTGCCCAGCCACGCCAGGGGAGACAGCCGGGCGATCTTGGCCCGCAGCTGCGGCATGAAAGCGTCTATCATCGGTTTCCAGTAGCTCCCCCCTCCCCATTGTAACCGTCTGACCGGCTTGAGGCCATCGCGCTGCGTTGGCTGGCCCACAATCTTGCCCAGCCTACACGCCGGGCCGAGCCCACGTGGAGGCCGCGACCGCAAATCCCCAGCGGCACCACGGCATTACTCCACGTCGACCTCAAAAGAGGTCTCCTGCACGCGAGGCCGAGTGTAGGAGAGCCTTTCCAGGCTCGACCGGGGGAGGGGAACCTTGCCGCTGACCCCTGAGCACCGTGACCGACAGCAGCTTTGTGTGCTATATTAGCCCGTGGACGCCCCGGCCAGGCACCGGGCGACGAAACAGTTGGTACGCATGACGGGCAAACGGATGAGCTGGACTCTACCGGCATTTCCGGAGGCTCCCAGGTGATCATTCCGGCACCAAAGAACAATCTCTTCAGGCGCCGTAGCCTGAATAGACGCGCTTCGACACCGATGCAGGAGGTCAGATGTTCGTAGCTGGCATAGACATTGGCTCGCGAGGTTCCAAGGCCGTGATCATGGAGGACAACAACATACTCTCCTACAGTATCTGCGATACCGGCCCGGAAAGCGTCAAGACCGCCCAGATGACCATCGCCGAGGCTCTCAAGGGCACCGGCCTGTCACTCGACGACCTCGGCTACGTCGTGGCTACCGGCTACGGCCGGGTGCTGGTCCCCTTCGCCAACACCAACATCTCCGAGATCTCCTGCCATGCCCGCGGGGCGCACTGGTACTTTCCGTCGGTGCGCACCATCCTGGATATGGGCGGGCAGGACTGCAAGGCGATAAACTGTGACGACCGCGGCCGCGTGACCAACTTCATCATGAACGACAAGTGCGCCGGGGGCACTGGCAGGTTCCTCGAGATGATCGCCGACGTACTCCAGGTGCCGCTCGAAGAGATCGGCCCTCTGTCCCTGGAGTCGACACACGACATACCCTTCAGCACCGTGTGCGCCGTGTTTGCCAAGTCCGAAGCCCTCGCCCTGCTCAAGACAGGCGCCGCCAAGAGCGATATCCTGGCAGGTCTGCACGACGCCATAGCCGTCCGGTGCCACAACTTGCTGAAAAGGGTGTCCATCGAGAAGGACTTCACCATCACCGGAGGTATCTCCAAGAACCCGGGCATGGTGGACAAGATAAGGAGGCGGGTCGGGATGGAGCCCGTACTCGCTCCCGACCCCCAGATCATCGGCGCCCTCGGGGCAGCACTCTTCGCCCGCGAGCGGGCCGAAGCAAGGGAGGCGCAAATTGCGGGCTAACTACGGATACGCCGATGCCACCGGCGAGTACTACATCACCATCGACACTGACCGGTGCGATGGATGCGGTGAGTGTATCACCGCCTGCCCGGAGGACATGTTTGAATTGATTGAGGACGACTTCGGCAAGCTGGTGGCCGCTGTCAGAGAGGAGGTCAGGTTGAAAGTAGGCATTCAGTGCCCTGGCTTCCATGCCGCCTGCTACAAGAACGAAGTCAACTGCCACGCGGCGTGCAAGAACGAGGCCATCAGCCATAGCTGGTAGGCGCGCAGCGCACGTATGCGCCCCGGGCGCGGCCTTCACAGCCCACGATCATCGCTTTGAGGCGAGCTGAGCCTCGCCTGGCCACCTTTCCTAACCAAATTGCAAGCGTTCCCTACCCGTACCGTATCCCTTCCTTATCTTTTTCTTCACCCACTTTAACCTCCTCTTAACCTCCGGCGTGCTAGCCTGAAAAGCGGTCGACGTTGCGCACTGTGTCAGCCTGATTCTCTGGTGCAAGCTTCGTTGGGATTTCGATGAGAACTACCATTGCCCGCCAGCGGTCGATGACCTCGAATGGGAGGTACTGGCCACAGATCGACGTCAGTCGAGCGGGCACCTTTCGCCAAGTCCTTATTGACCGTCAGCGGTGATGAGCGCACCCCACACGCAGAGGCGCTCATCGCGCCCTGGGTCTACTCCAAGCAGGCCGGTCGATCAGGGTGACGCGACAAGAAATCCCCCCGATTACATCGGGGGCTAGAAAGGAAACCGATCATGAGCAAGTGCTTAATTGCCCTAGTTGTGACGCTAGCCCTCCTGCTGTCGCTGGGCGTGGTGCCGGTGATGGCTCAGGGTGAAACTGAGGTCGGCACAACGGCCGTCGTGACCGGCGGTACGACTACGCCGCCGATCATCAAGTGCAAGTGGGAGCAGGACCAGAGCGGAGTGCTTGAGGCAGGAGACCCGGTGCACGCAAGAGCCGGTTCACAGTTCCTGCCGCCACTGGCATACCAGAACACGACGCCCGTGGAGTTCTGGGTCGTGGTGACTGATCCCGACGGCGTGGAAACCGTAAAGCAGGTAGAAGTGCAAGTCTGGCACCCCGAAGGCGCACCGGACCCCTACGGCATCGGCCAGCCCAACTACTTCAAGTACCAGGTCATCCTGGAAAAGGTTGACAAGTTCGGCGTGGGTATACCTGCCTACGAGGCTGCTCGCGACGCAGGCCTGGTCACTTACCAGAGTGGGTACACAGACACCGAGGTGATGGACGAGCTCACCAAGTGCACTGCCGAGGTCTACAGAGGTGAAGCGGTGCTCGACTACCACCAGCCGGCCGGCTGGATCGACCCCGACGATGAGACGGCACCGGGCGGCTACAAGGTGGTCGCTGATGCCTGCGACAACGGCAACGCCTGGGCCAGTAGCGCTGAGACAGACCTGGAGAACTACTTCGAGTATCTCCCTGGCAGTGGCATGGAGATCGACTTCGGTTCGGTAGACTACGGTACGGTTGAGGTCTGCTTCAACAAGTGGATCGCCGGTGACACCGTTTTCGAGGAACCGGCGGGCGTTGGTGTGGCTGGACCCGCTGCGGGCCAGGTCAGGGCTACCGTTCGCAACATCGGCAACGTGGAGATCGAGCTGATGGTGGCACAGGACGATATGGGGTTCGGCTTCAGCGGTGTCGGGCCTCCGCTGCCTGAGGACTGGAACGTGGTATACGACATCAGGCTGGGCAACGACCCCGCAAACGAAGTAGTGTACTACCCCTACAAGAAGGCGGCCGATCCCGACCCAGCCGTCATCCCCATGGTAAAGCTGCCCAACAAGCTCAACCTGTGCCAGACGGAGGAGATCGACCTCTCCATCCACGTGATAAAGGCAAAGCCGGATGTGACCACCTATGGCGGCAAGATGATACTGGGCTACGAGGCCATCCAGACAATGGTCTCTATGTAGTACCGGGAGCAATGCCGCCTGGCCACAGGCAGGAGAGTGGGAGTGGGTGACCACGCGTACGGCGCGACGAAAGGAACCTGTGCGCGTGGTCTCCCTTCTACCGCAGGTGAGACCGAGACGGGGAACAGCCAGCGAAAGGAACGCAAAATGGGCATCAAGTTCACAACAGGCGCTGTAGCTATCCTGATTATATGCTTATCGCTCATGCTGCTGTGGCCGACGAGTGCCAGCGCGGGTGGTCTGGGGGTAGCTCCTGCAATCATCCACATTGGACATGCAGCAATAGGCGAGTCTAACCGGACAACGCTGTCTCTGAAGTACACGGGCCAAGAGGAATGCGTCATCCAGGCCAGCGCGGAGGGCCAGATAGCCGACTGGGTCACGTTTCACAGGCTGGAGGACACAGAGACACCAGTTACGAGCGTCACCGCACCTCCAGGACTGTGGACATATCTTCAAGCCAGCTTCAATGTCCCGGCAGACGCGCCCCTGGGGACGACCACGGGCACCCTGTCTTTCATGGCCATGGCGCCGGAAGCCGAGTCAGGCGGTACAGTTGGGCTCCAGGCCAGAGCGAAGGTCACCCTCCACGTGACAGCACGACACAGGATCGGGACGAGAACAGGTCAGGTAGAGACTTCCCAATACTGGTTCGATTTCACTGAGCTGGATGCCAGCATAGGTAAGTGCGCCGTACAGATAGGTCTGGATGTACGTGACGCGCCTGAAGGAGCAGCCATAGAGATAGCCGCTATGAAAACGCTGCCAGCCAAAGTCAATCCAGGCTTCGAAGTGGTTGCGTCAGAAACCGGGATGTCCATTCTTGACGTCGCTTACGTTATCCAGGTGGACAAGAGCAATCTGGCCACGGAGAACATGGGCTCCGCCACCATCACCCTGAAGGTAGGCCGATCCTGGGTCGAGCACTACGGCGTCGGCAACATAAGGGTACTGCGGCTAAATGAAGGGGCGGGCCAGGCGTTACCCACCAGCTTTGTCGGCTATGAAGGCGACCTGGCGGTGTTCCAAGCGGTCTCCGAGGATGGCCTGTCCTACTTCGGCCTGGTAGCTATATCACCCGTGGCATCTGGCATCAACTGGACATTAGTGGGAAGCATCCTCGGCGGAACGGTACCGATAGCGGCCGCCATCGCAGGGACGCTGATCTACAGGAGAAAAAGACCCTGAGAAGCCCTTGGCTTCTCAGGACCATACAAGTGTAGGGTAGCGCAACTCACAACCTGGGGCCAGTGCGCGGAAATAACCTGCCCACCGGGAAGCGGTTAGCCATGAGTGACAGGGCTACGCCGCCCAGAGGGGGACACATGGAGGGGCTTCGTCACAGGTGACTAACGGATGTTTGCGCGGCTTCAATCATGCCTGCTTCACCCGCGGGCGCGGGTTGTATCGCTCCATCTGTCAACCTGGCAAGCGACTGGGACAAAGAGGCCCAGGCAAGGCGTCCCCTAGCAACCGTCCCTGCCGGGCATCGCGACCTTAGTAGGTTGGGGGTAACCATGAGGAGACCATCGTTGACCCAGAAGACGGCAAAGCTGTTCCTGGCATTGACTCTGTCAGGACTGATGACCCTGAGTGGGGCTGGACTGCTCTGCTACAGCCACAGCGCCCGAGGCCTTCCGACTTGCTCGGCGGCTACACTCGACCTGCCGCCGACCCAGGTCTCCGCCAGCCGGACAAGCTCTGCGTCAGAAAGCCGCCCCCCGACAGAGCCGGACTCGACCATCGTCTACGAAGGCGAAGTCGGGGCGTGGACACCACCGGCAGTCCTCTGCAAATGGGAGCAGGATGCCAGCCCTTGTCTTGAAGACGGCGACCCTTTTCACGAAACACCCGGGGCTCAGTTTCTGCCAACTCTCGACTTCCATGTGCCGAAAAGCGTCCAGTACTGGGTCGTGGTGAGAAGCTCCGAGGGCCTGGACAGCATAGCCCAGGTAACCGTGAACGTGTTCAGGTCCCTGGGCCCCCCAGAGGCTGATGCCCCTTTGCATCGCCTTGTTCTGCAGAAAGTCGACAAGCCTGAACTGGGCATTGCTGCCTGCGAGGCTGCCCGCGACGCAGGGCTGATAACCTACCAGGCCGGCTGCTCTCAGGTCGGCATCATGAATGAACTGGCCCAGCCCACCACCCACGTCTACATGGCCGAAGGCGTCCTGCCCTACGGGCAACCGGCCGGCGAATACAGAGTGGTGGCCGACGCCCGCGACTACTGTGACGTGTGGGCCAGCCATGACGGAATGCACCTGCAGAACCACTTCACTTATGTACCCGTCTGCGCCGTGGAGATCGACTTCACTACCGTCAACTACGGCGACATCGACGTCTGCACCAACAAGTGGATTGAAGGCGACAAGGTATTCAACGAAGCCGGGGGCGTGGCGCCAGAGCACAACCGGGCCACTGTCCGCAACATCGGCAACGTAGACCTCAAAATCACCGTGGAACAGGACGACATGCAGTTCGGCTTCTTAGGGTCCAGGAAGAACCCTGCCTGGAACGTGGAATTTGACGTCAGACTGGGGAGTAACACGTCAAATGAGGTGACCTACCTGCCCTACCAGAGAGTGACATTGCCCAATATGCTACCGTGCGGCTCGGCAGATGAACTCAACTTCTCCATCCACGTGAAACGCGCTACCGCAGGTCCACACTCAGGCGCCATGACCATCGGATGCGAGCCCGGCTAACCCAGCGGCCACCAGCGTCGACAGATCAGCCCGAAAGCGGCTTCCTCCTCAGCAGGAGTGCCGCCCCCAGGGCAACCACTCCGATCATAGCTCCAACTGCAACCCACTGGTAAACGGAGGGCCCCCCGGTGACCACACCCCCTACTTTCAGCAGCCACATGTCAACGCTGCCGTTTCCGTAAGACTCTGTTACTCCAGCCACCACGTATCCACTGTCCGAGGTCCATTGCACAGCATACCCTATGTCGCAACGTGACCCCCCAAATGTCCGGCTCCACTGTTCACGGCCTCTCGAATCGGCCTTGACCAACCAGACATCCTCTTCCCCAGCCCCGTATGAGGTGGTGTACCCAGCCATGACGTAGCCACCGTCGGGCGTCTGCTGAACGGAGCAGCCTTCCTCCTCATCCGAACCGCCGAAAGCCTCGCCCCACTCCAGGGTGCCGTTTCCGTCAGTCTTCACCAGCCACATGTCCGTGTTGCCATCACCGGCAGACCGGGTGCCGCCGGCAAACACGTAGCCCCCATCCGAGGTCTGCTGGACAGCATTGGCGAAGTCATCCTTCGGCCCACCGAAGGGCCAACTCCACTGCTCATTTCCATCGGCGTCCGTCTTGATCAGCCACGCGTCTGCGCCCCCAGACCCGTAGGAACTGGTCCTGCCAGCAATGATGTAGCCGCCGTCGGAGGTCTGCCACACAGAGCGTGCGTAGTCAGCCTGCGGGCCGCCGAAGGTCCGGCCCCACACCTGCCTGCCCCGCGAGTCAGTCTTGATCAGCCATGCATCCTCCTCACCCTCCCCCTCAGAGCGGGTAAACCCAGCCACCACGTATCCGTCATCGGATGTCTCTTCCACTGAGAACCCCCACTCCGCCTCCGGGCCGCCGAAAGTGCGCGCCCACTCTTTATTCCCGTCGGCGTCGGTCTTCACCAGCCAGACATCAGGCTGGTCGTCCACGCGCACAAAGCCAGTCAGGATATAGCCACCATCCGAGGTCTGGCGTACAGCGCGGCCCTCAGCCCAGCCGGTCTCCCCGAAAGTCCTCTCCCACATCTCCTCACCGCGTGCGTCCGTCCTCACTAGCCAGACGGCCCGAAAGTCCTCTGCATAAGAATCTGTGTACCCGGTGACGATGTACCCACCGTCCGACGTCTGCTGCACCGAATAGGCCTCGTCCCACTTGGGCCCGCCGAAGGTCGTGCTCCATCGCTCCGTCATCGGCTCCGCAGCCCCAACGTATCCCGGCGGGAGCCCCAACGCCACCACAATCACAGCCAGAGCAACCGCTATCCCTCTGGCCATGCCTGAGCCACCCACGCTACTCGCCTCCGCACCTATCATTCATTAGGACAGTAAAGGTAATCAACCTTCTGGTACTCGTCTCTCCCGTGGTTGTTGTAGTAGACGGAAGCCAGACCCGGATCGGCCTTGGCAATGGTGTCGTAGTCCCACGGCGGCGGAGTGCATTCAGGGCACCAGTGCCCCACCTTGTGAAGTAGGGGTGTCGCCTCCCATTCGTGCCCGAAAGCGCAGCGCCACTTGAGCTTTGTCTTGCCGTCGCCGACATCCGTCGACAGGCACTCTCCACCTCGAGACCGCGCCAGTTGCCTCATGTCCTCTATCGTGTCCCCCGGCGGCGGAGAAATCACCGTCGCCTGTCCGGTCTCTGGGTAATTAGCCGCAACCACGTCATCCCACCTGTCCGGGATGTTCTCCCACGCCTCGCGGCTGCCAAAGAAGGCCTTGATCTTCTCTTCCTCGTTGTTCTTTATCCACTTCAGAGGGTCGGCCATCCTTTTCATGAACGCCCTGACAATGAACGCAGGCGCCATCCTGGCGCCGAGCTTCAGGTACCACGGTATGGCCGCCTCCACCTCCCTGTAGTGGTCTTCAACCGATTGTCGCCAGTGGCCCAGGTAGTCATTTAGAACATAGCTGTCCTCATACCAGCCGCAGTGGAAATTCCTGAGGGCAAACCAGTTGGGCCGCATCGCCTTTCTGTAGTCCCCCAGACCAAAAAGCTGAAACATGCGCTCTATGTAATCGCGAAACACGACACGACAGGATGGGCCGCCTCCGATGTTGTACACGCGACCGTAGAAATCATCAGGGGCCTCCAGGGTCTGGACCAGTGCATACCCTGAATCTTCGCTGGTTACGAGCTCAATGTGGGTATTGAGCGGCTGATGGAACATGATGGGGTCCATGAGAGACAACGCGTTGGGGATGGCGATGTACGTCTGGCGCAGCACGGCCCAGTACTTCAGGCCGGACTCGATGACCGCCCTCTCGGCGGCCATCTTGGTGGTAGCATAGAAGTCGCCCACGCTTGGTTTGAGCGGGTCGCCCACCTTGAGCATGTGAATGGGTGGCAGACGGTCCCCGTACATCGCCACTGATGCCACGCTGACCAGACGCACGTGATCACCATTGTCCGGCTGCTGCTTGATGGCCGCTATGATGTTCTGAGTACCGCCCAAGTTGATTCGCCTGCATTCCGGTGGGTTCCGGTCCGCCGCCGGCGCAATGAAAGCGGCCGGATGGAGCACGTGATCCACCCCGTCGACGGCCTTCAGTACATCCTCAGGGTTGCGCAGGTCGCCCCAGACGATCCGGACCCCTTCCTGGCCCTGGTACTTGCGAAAGAGCTTCTTGTTCCGGCTGGAGGGCCTCAGCAGGAGTACAACATCGTACTTGTCGCGCCTTCTCAGCAGTTCCTTGAATGCTTCACCGCCCATGGACCCAGATGCGCCAGTCAGAAGAACCTTTTTCTTCGCCACGTTCACCCCCGTGTTTTGCCTTCCACAAGGCCCTACAGGCGAGATTATACAACGTCTCCTTGCCCGAAAGCCATGTCCACCTGCGCTGGCAGCGCCACAAGTCCTCAGACTGGCTACGGCGAGTACTGCTTGCCGCGGCCGTGACATTTCCTATAATATTGGCAATGTTTGGCAAGGAGAGTCGGATGAACTCAGACGAACAGCTTGGCACACTGAAGGAAAGCCTGCTCGGACTGGACATGGAAAGCGCAGTCGAAGCCGCCAGGTCGCTAGCCGACGGGGGCGGCCAAGCAGCCGTCCAGGACGCCGTGAGTGCCGTTTCTGAGGCGCTGGGTGTAGTGGGAAAGCGGTTCCAGGATGGGGAATGGTTCCTTACCGAGTTGGTGTACGCCGGCGAGATAGCCAAGGAAGTGATGGGGCTTCTGACGCCCCTGCTGGAAGCCGGAGCGGCCGAGGCTGCGGGGACAGTGGTGGTGGGTACGGTGGCGGGTGACCTGCATGACCTGGGCAAGAACATCTTCGTAAGCTACGCCAGGGGCGCGGGATTCAAGGTAGTCGACCTCGGTGTCGACGTACCGGTGGACAGGTTCGTCGACGCTGCTAGGGAGAGCAGCGCCCTGGCCCTGGGCATGTCATGCCTCCTCACCTCTACGGAAGGAGAAATAGGCAAGGTCATCGCGGAGCTAGAAAGGCAAGGTCTCAGAGAGAGCGTCAAGGTCATTGTCGGCGGGGCAGCCCTCACCGAGCAGTTTGCCAGGCACGTGGGGGCGGACGCCTTCGCCCCCGACGCCATCACCGGCCTGGACACCGTCAAGAAGTGGAGCGCCTCCTGATGGACTTCAAGGAACGTATCCTCACCGCCATGGAGCACCAGGAACCGGACCGGGTGCCGGTCATGGGCCTGGTAATGGACCCGGCCACCAGCAACCAGGTACTGGGCAAGCAGCCCGCCGATATCGGCGGGCTGCTCAACGACCCCAGCATGAGGGGCCAGGTGAAGGACATCATCAACCTGTCCTGGAACGATATCATGTACAGCAACTTCGCCGATGCCCTGGAAGCCTCCATCAAGCTGGGCTTCGATGCCAACTGGACAGTGTACACCTCGATGGAGGTGGTCGAGGACCCGCAGTGCAAGACAGGCCTGGCCTGGCACGACGCCTTCGGCCGCCTCTGGGAGATGACCACCGACGACAAAGGGAATATGCTCCTCAATTATATCTGCGGGCTTCTGACCACCGAAGACAAGTGGGAGGCATGGGTAGAAAACAAGAGACCCTCGTTTGACATGATGATACAGAACGTGGCCGGGTACCACCGGAAGCTGGTGGACAACTACGGCGACCGCATCTACCCCATCGGCTATGCCGCACCGGGCATCTTCGAGAACTCGTGGCAGCCCATCGGTTTCGTGAACTTCAGCCGCTTCGTCTACCAGAAGCCCAACTTTGTGGAGCGGGTTATTGCTTTCCACACCGACCTCTATCTCCGCTACCTGGACGCAGTGATGCAGTCCGGGGTGGAGGTGGTGATGGGAGGGGACGACCTGGGGCAGAAGACCGGCCCAATGATGCGGCCCGAACTGATCGAGAAGCTTCTCGGCGAGAGCTACCGTCGCGTTTCAGAGACGGTGCACAAGAAGGGCAGGAAGCTGGTCTGGCATTCCTGCGGCAACATCTACTCACTGCTGGAGAAGTTTGTCGAGTGGGGCTTCGACGGCATCATAACCATGGAGCCTACCGCGGGCATGGAGCTGGGCAGAGTGAGGGAGCAGGTGGGGCACAAGCTGGTGCTGGTGGGCAACCTGGACGTCTCCTACTTGCTGGTCAGGGGCAGCCGCGAGGAGGTGGAGGCAGCGGTCAAGAAAGCCATAAGGGACGCCGCCAGAGGCGGCGGGTATATCCTATCGGCGTCGCACTCCCACTCCTCGGTGGACCCGAAACGGTTGGAATGGATGGTTGACGCGGCGCACAGGTACGGGAAGTACCCGATCAGTATCTAAGGGGGGCATACTCCACCCGGCGCACGCGCCCTCAGCTTCGCGTCCCGCGGTACAGACCTTCTTCAGCAGCAAGCCGCCTCGTGCGGTGTGTAGACAGACATTCAGGTCTGTCCCCCCTCGACAGGGCTTCAGCCCTGTCCCTACATGTAGAGGAGCCTTTTCAGGCATGGTGGGGAGACTCGGACGAGCGGAGATTCACTCTCCTAGGTGACCTTCTCCTCCATGAGCACCGCGATGGTCTTGCTGGTGTCCATGAAGGTCTCCTCCGTGTCGAATATGACCTTGCCCTGGTCCGACATGGCGAACTCCGCGAACGCCTTGAACGCCTCTTTGCTCTCGTACCAGACCTCGGTGATACAGTCAAACTCCAGCTCTTCCATGCCTGGTGGGGCCATCAGCTTCGTCCTGACGTAGTTCCTGGCGTACTTCTTGATGCCAGGGCAGTGCTTCAGCATTAGCGGCGCCATCACCTCCTCATACTGCCTGATGAACTCCTCTCGTGAAAGACCCGGCTTCCTCTTGACCAGCACCATCTCCTTGACCATTCGTCTACCTCCGGTGAGCTTGTCGCTGCAGTTGCAATGCCACGCCTGCCTGCGCTGACGCCATCGGCCGCAATTGTAGCACGCCACGTCCCACGGGGGCATGGCGCACACCGGTGCAAAGACCTGTCGCGACGCTGGCAGGTTGGTCGTTTGCAGTTTCCGCCTGCCCAGGATAACATTTCACTACAGACCATGGTATGATTGTATCGCGGGTGGAAGGACTCCCTGCCGGACGGTTACTCGTCCAGCACAGGAAGGCAAGATCCAACCGGAACCCGCAGGGAGGCTTTCGCCGTGTCGTGCTACTTTCGTCATTTGAAGGAAATATTCGCCGAGGCGGGTATCGAGGTCAACTCGTCCAACAGGAGGCGACTCGACCGGGTCATTCACCAGATGTTTGGCATTGGCTACCCGGACTGCTCTACCACGTGGAGAAGGCTGAGACAGGAGATCTTGACCGACCCTCACAAGCGCCGGGGCTTCGTGAGCAAGCTGAAGAGCGCCATTCGTTGAAGCAACCGGTTCACCCTCGAGCGCAGCGGACAGCGTGACGGCGGGGCGGCCTGATGGTTCACTCACCCGTGCAACTAGCCCACGCACACCCGGCCACCGCCCCAAGGGGAGAGGCAATGTGGCTACGAAGAATGCTGGAGAGACGCAAGACTGAAAAGATGC
>QMOF01000049.1 GCA_003650185.1 Chloroflexota bacterium
ATCACAAAGCCCAAGGCGGCACATATCCTCGAACCTCAGCCCCATACCACGGAGACCCTGGACCTTACAAAACAACTGTAACCGTCCTCTAGCAATAAAGCGACCATAATTTAATGCTGGCGTAATGACTTTTGCCTGTTCTTAAGCCACTCTGAGGTACACTCAAGTAAGTGCTATTTTTGCGCAGCCAGAGTTTGGTTCACGAAGGAGGGGAACATGAAAATGATGGTGGCAAGAGCAGTGCTGGCGTTCACGGTGATCGCCAGTCTTCTTGGGGTTGTCGGCCTAACGCCGTCAGTGGCGCAGGCTGCCACACCGGACGAAATCGAGGCAGCCATCGATGCCGGGCTGGAGTGGCTGGCATCCCATCAGAACGCTGACGGATCGTGGGGGGCAAGCGACAGGGCGGCACGTACGGGTCTGGCCGTTCTCAAGTTCGAGACCCATGCCACGTTCATGGGTATGTCACCGTTCGACCCGGCGTACATCTACAGCAGCAATGTGGAGGCCGGGCTGGGCTACATCTTGGACAACTGCCATGAGGTAGCCATCGGCCCTCAGGACGGCAATGACCCTGACACCAACGGCAACGGTATAGGCGTCAAGGCCCACGATCCGAGCAGTGTCCATCACGAGATGTACGAAACAGGGATCGTGTTGATGGCCATATCCGCCAGCCAGAGCCCGGACCGGGTAGTGGCCAGCGGCAGCCAGACTGGCCGCTTCTACAGAGAGGTAGCCCAGGACATAGTCGACTTCATAGCCTGGGCGCAGTATGATGCTCCGAATTGCTACGAGGGCGGCTGGCGCTACCAGGCGAACTATCACGACAGTGACAACTCGATTTCAGGATACGTGACGCTGGGCCTGCACTATGCCGTTTCAGGCCCGCCGTGGGGATTTGGTCTCACCGTCCCTGCGTGGGTATATACCCAGCTCAACACGTTCATAGACAACGTCCAGGACTCGGTGGATGGAGAGCAGAGCGACGGTGGTTCCTGGTACGTACCTTGCTCTTGGGCCTGGGTAAACATCCTGAAGACAGGCAACCTGCTGTCCGAGATGGCACTGGTAGGAGACACCCAGGCCACAGGCAGGGTGCAGGACGCTCTCGACTACATGGAGCGCCACTGGAACGATGGCAACGCGGATCCCGGCTGGAAGTGGTCATGGAACCCCGGTGGCCCCAGTGGGCAGCCTCACTATCAGGCCTGCTTCACCACCATGAAGGGATTCCAGGCCCTCGGCATAGATGAGATCGAGGTCGGCGGCAGTCCGGTGAACTGGTACGATGAGATGGCAGATGCCATAGTCAAATCCCAGAACGCCGACGGTAGCTGGCCGGCCGACTACTGGGGCGACTCACAACTGTCGACCTGCTGGGCTATGCTGACGTTGCAGAAGGCAGCCCCACCCGCCCTCGAGCTGGAACCGACCTTCGACACCAACCCGGTAGGTACCAACCACACGGTGACGGCCACCTACAAGGTGGCTGGCCAGCCGCAGTCGGGCGTCCAGGTAAACTTCGAGGTTGTCACGGGGCCCAACGCAGGCGAGTCAGGCTCTGACATCACTGACGCCAACGGAGTAGCCACCTTCACCTACACCGGTAACGGTGGGACAGGTACCGACTCCATAGTGGCTACCGCCGTGGATGCAAGTGGTGCCGAACTGATCTCAGCGCGAGCGTCTAAAGAGTGGACCCAACCCAGCACCGCCATCCCCGCCATCACCACATGGGGCATCGCGGCGGCAATCGTGGCTCTGGGTGCACTGGCCATCATGTTGCGCAGGAGACACGCTCACCAGACTGCCTAGAACACGTCAGCGCAGCGAAACAAGGCGAGCATCGCGACGCGGGACTGGTCAGATGACCAGTCCCGCGCTTTCATCCGCTTCTGCCCGGCCACTCATGTACATACGCCTGTACAACCACGCCTAGCACCATTCACATCCTGGCTCGTCGACCATCCTCTCCACCTGACAGGCTCACCGTCGGCCAGGTAGCAGACGCCACAGGTACTCTCCAGCCGTGACGCAGCCCTAAAACTGTACCCTTTATCCCCCGACTAGGCAGAAATGCGCACGTTCCGCAATCAGCAAGGTGTTTTGGCTAGGTGTTTTCTACAGGAAGGAACAGGCGCACCAGCGGAAGTCAGATGCCTAACTGGAGAACGACAATTACAAGGTAACTAATGCCAACCGTGCAGCGAAGCTCATGCTGCTCTCCCCTGGGAAGCGCGGACGCCAGCGTAAGACAGCTAGCAACAGGCTGAGGCGCACGCCCACGGGGACGTGCTGCATCATGATGGACCGGCTCTACACAATCGGCACAGAGACTCAGCGCCGGATGACAGTAACGGACAGCACTGGCTAATTTGAGAACGAAGGAGAGTCCGAATAGATGAGTGAAGACAGGCCCACCCTGCCGAGCGAAATCTCGAAAGAGGAAATACCTTACTACCTCACGGCATCGCAGACCACCGCCCACCTGGCCGCGGAGGTTGCAGAAAGGCAGGGAGTGGTGCCTGTAACTTACAGGTGGGAAGACCTTAGTGACGAGGTCAAGAGGCTGGTCAAGAAGGTGTGGAAGCTGGAAGAACTGACGCCCGACGAACTCCAGAAGCTTCCCTACGAGGAGTATGCCCGCTACCTTTTCGACCCTCGCACCAGGTTCAAGAAACCCGAGGCCCTCGACGGCGTACGGGTGCTCGAGGTATGCCGCCCCGACTGGTTCAGCTTTGGGCTCCAGTTCTGCGGCTCCCTGCTGGCTGAGCACGGCGCCGAGGTGATAAAGATCGAAGACCCCATGAGAGGCGATGCCATGCGCTGGTGTGGCCCACCGGTCGAACAGGGCGGGGCGATGAAAGCAAAAGGAGAGAACTGGCCACCTCATGGCACGTCGCTCATGGGCTTCTGCGAAAACAGAAACAAGCATTGTATCACGCTCGACCTGACCAAAGACAAAGGAAAGGCCCTGTTCAGAGACTTGGCCAGGGTGTCTGACATTGTCATCGAGAACTACGATCCCGGCTATCTCGACTCACTCGGCATCGGCTACCGGCAACTGAGGAAGGTCAACCCCCGCCTCATCTATTGTGCCGTAACCGGCTACGGGCAGTGGGGCGAAGAGTCCTGGAGAAAGACCTTCGAGACCGGCATCCAGGCCATGAGCACCCTGAGCTCATTCTGCGGCCCCATCAACTACCAGGCTGAGACCTACGAGGAGGCAAGAAAGGACTCGGTGCCGACCAGGGTCGGCTGGCCCATCGGGTTCATCTCAGGCGGACTGGCGGCCGCCCTGGCAGTCGTCGGCGCCTTGCTGTACCGAGAACGCAAGTCGGGAAGAGGTCAGATGATAGACGTGTCCTCCGAGGGCCTCATCATCCGAAGCTGTGACTGCAGCTTCGACTGGTACAGCCTGAGCGGGATTGTCAGAGGCCCCATGGGGAACTGGGACCTTGAAATATGCCCCTATGGGCTTCACCCGTGCAAGGGTGGCAGGTACAGCGTCGTCGCTGGCATGGGTCGGCTCTGGTGGGCCATATGCGATGCCATCGGGACCGAAGACAGTCAGATACTGAAATACGCCTTCCCCGATAACCCCGTTCGCCTTCTCTGGGTACCACAGAAAGAGATCAACACTGAGATCGACAAATGGACGATGCAACACGAGATGGACGAGCTCATGGAGATCGGCTTCCGCGGAGGATTTGCCGCCGGTGGCGTCTACAACATCAAGGAAATCTGTGAGCATGACCACTTCCTGGACCGCGGTGGCATAATCGAGGTCGACGACCCGCTCTACGGCAAACTGCTCATCCAGGGCACCAAGCCAGCTCTCAGTGAGACGCCGGGCAGGATCAAGTGGGTCTCCAGGCCGATGGGATGGGACAACGAGACCATCTTCCGCAAGTATCTCGGCATCCAGAGCAACGAACTGAGACAACTAGAGAAGGAAGGCGTGATCAGTCCGCGCGGCGGCCCAAAGAAGGGGAAAGGGATGGGCCTGCCGACAGAGTGGACTGGCCTCCACTACAACCACGAAAAACTCGGCGGGGACCTGGAGTTGCTGGTCCTGAAGCACCAGCAAGGAAACGATCTGACTCCGGAAGAGGAAGACGCTCTCTCCTACGATGAATGGTGCCGCTATGTCTTTGACCCCACCAAGGCCAAACGAAAGCCCAAGATGCTTGACGGCATCCGTGTTGTCGACTGGACCACCATGATCTTCGGGCCATTCTCATGCGCCGTGCTGGCCGAGCTCGGAGCAGAGGTCATCAAGATAGAGCTTCCGGGTCGGGCCGACACCATGCGATATTCCGGGCCACCCGCCGACCTGGGAGGCTACGTCAAGTGGACTGCGGAGAAAAGCAGCGCCATGCCCGAAGGCATACTGGGCGAAAATGTAACAGAGGAGCGGCTGCCGGAGATAGGCTCCGGGCTCGGCTACCTGGACTGCGCCAAGAACAAACTCCTCGCGTCCATCGACATCCATCCGGGGCCGGGACAGGATATCTTCAAGAACCTGATAACCAAAGCTGACGTGTTCGTCGAGAACGTTCGCACAGGTACCACCGACAACTGGGGCATCTCCTATCGTCATTTGCAGAGGATCAACCCGCGCCTGGTCTACCTGGCCGAGAACGGACCCGGGCAGTGGGGCCGCTCTGACCTGATACGCGCCTCCTACGATATCCTGGGCCAGTCGATGGGAGGGAGCGCCTATATCACCGGCCATCCGGACGGCGAGCAGTTGAAGGTGCCCATCTGGGTGTGCGACTACTTCGCCGGGCACATGGGCGCTCTCGGCGTGCTGATGGCCCTCTATTGGAGAGAGAAGAGCGGCAAGGGGCAGATGGTTGAGCAGTCGCAGATAGAGTGCATGACCCGGTGGCTCGGTCCCGGCATCGCCTGGTACAGCAAGACAGGCATAGTCCAGGAAAGGTACGGTAACAGGCACCGCTGGGTCTGCCCAGACGGCATCGTCAAGACCAAGGATGGGTACGTGGCTATTGGTGCTGACGACGAGGCATTCGCCAAGCTGTGCGCCGTGATAGGTGGCGCCGCAGAAGAACTGCCAAAGAAATACCCCACCAACGTCGACCGCGTTCCGGAGCCCGTCCAGGACAAGATATACAAGATGATCGAAGACTGGACAGCAACGCTGACCTCAGCAGAGATCGAAGTACTGGCCCGGGAATATGGGTTCGGCGCGTGTCCCATAAAGAACGCCATGGACGCCTGCACCGATAAGCACTATCAGGAAAGAGGCGAAATCGAAGACATAGATGATCCCTGGTATGGAAAGATGAAGATCCAGGGGTGTGTCCCGCTGTACTCCGAAACGCCCGCGCGCACGGAGTACGTAGGCAAGCCGGTAGGCTGGGACACCGAGTATATCCTGCGCCGATTCTGCGGCCTGACCACCGAGCAAATACTCGAACTGGAAAGGCATCACATCATCGGGAAGGTGGCCGGAGCCGAGGGTTCGCGAGACTACTGGCAACTGGACGAGAGCGCGCCGACAAGGTAACCCGTTCCCATCATCTGCCGATGCCAGCTCTGCCGCTCCCAACGCACCCGCGCCGACTATGGCATCCCCATGGTGAAGTCTCCCGCTCGCTTCAGTCCTGGTTTCTCCGGCAGCCGGAGTAGCGTTGCTTCAGTGCTCTTGTCGGGCTTCCCTGCTGGGCGGTCCCGAGATCGATGCCGTCTGTCTATTGACCAGCGTTCACCATAGAACGGGCGCACCTTGATCGTGGTCGCCTCGACATCCCAGCTTCACAGCCTGTCAACTGGGCCGTTGTACTAGCACAAGGTCGCCCCGCGCGGATGATCCACAGCCCGGGTAGGCCTGGTTTGCCCTGACAGCGGTCTTTTGTTATACTACAACCAGCATGCAGCCTTTACCGGAGATGGAAATCCGCCTCAGGGGTAACGTGGACACCCCGATATATGGGCAGATTGTAGAGCAGGTGAAGCAGCATGTCGCTGCTAACCGGCTTCGCCCTGGAGACCACCTGCCCACCGTGAGACAACTGTCGCACTCGCTCGGCATAAGTCCTGGGACAGTGGTCAGGGCCTATATGCAGCTTGAGCAAGAAGGCATTGTACAGATGCGACGGGGCGGAGGGACAGTGGTATCGCCCAGAACAGCAGGTGACTGGGCTGCGGCCGGGCGCCGGACGAGTCTCTCCGACATGATCAGTAGCCAGGTTCTAAACGCCTTGAGCCTGGGCTACAGTCCAGAGGAGATTGAAGCAACCTTCTCCTTCCACCTGGCGCGTTGGCGGGAGGAGCGAAGGCACACGGCGACGCCAACGGATACAGGATATCGGGCAATGGATACATCGACCATCGTTGTGGTCGCCAGCCATGACCTTGCTTTGAGTATGCTGGTAGGCCTTCTCAGCGAGAAAAACCCGGAACTCAATGTTGACCTCACCTACGCTGGCAGCCTCGGCGGCCTCATTGCACTTCAGGAAGAGAGGGCACACCTGGCCGGCATACATCTGCTAGACGAGGAGACCGGCGAGTATAACTATCCTTATGTCAAGCACGTTTTGCCGGGGCGCGACGTGGCCATTGTTCACCTCGCCTACCGGATACAGGGACTCATGGTCGCCCCAGGCAATCCAAAGCGTATCCAGCAGGTCGAGGACCTGCGCCGCCCCGACATTGTCATTGTCAACCGACAGAGGGGCTCGGGTACGCGCGTGCTTCTCGATTACAAGCTTCGCCAGGCGGGCATCAGCCCGCCTGGCGTGAGGGGTTACCAGAGTGAGAAGGATACCCACCTCGAGGTAGCTGCGGCCGTAGCATCGGGTGAGGCCGATGTGGGACTGGGAATCGAAGCCGCAGCCAGGGCCAGCGGCCTGGACTTCGTTCCCTTGTACCGCGAAAGGTACGATCTTGTCATCCCGATGGCCAACTATCGCAGCAAGCTGCTGTCGCCTTTGCTGGATGCCGTGGCCAGCGACGAGTTCATTGGAATGGTGAGGAGCGCTGGCGGGTACGATGCCTCTCAGACTGGGGCCACAAGCTTCTTGAGGTTGAATAGATAGCTCTTCGAGCCGACCCTCCTACAGGCTCAAGCCCACGGAGGTTGGCCGGCAGGGTGTTGCTGGAAACGGCGGCGCCTCCCAGCGTGGAAAGGAGAGATAGTGTCCCTGCTCATGACACGGCCGAGCCTGATCGGGGAGCTCTGCTTTTCTGCCGCTACAGAACGACCACTCGAGGCCGGACCGCCTTGTGAACCACGCCTCTCGGATGACGCCACAGCAGGTGGCAGCTACAGACGGGACAGAGAATCGCGCGACGGAGGGGGACAATGACTGGAATCCAACGCTGGAGAAGACTGGACCGCCTGACCCTGGTATTCGGCCTACTCGCCCTGCTCATGGCGCTGTTTATCCTGTTGCCTGTGGTCAAGACCTCCACGTCCTCTTCGCCCACAACCCTGTGGGACACGCTTAGAGAGAGCGAGGTGTACTCATCCATACTGCTGACCATGTATGCTGGCCTGCTGGCCACTGTCGTCGGCCTGCTCTTGGGCGTCCCACTGGCTTATCTGCTGGCCCGGCACGATTTCCGCGGCAAGCGGCTCTTCGAGGGACTGATCGACGTTCCCATCGTCATCCCGCATTCCGCCGCCGGAATCGCTCTCCTGTTTGTCTTCGGCAGGCAGTTCTTCATGGGCAAGCTGCTCGGCCATGCGGGCATCACTTTCGTTGATACGCTGGCCGGGGTCGTCATCGCCATGATGTTCGTCAGTGTTCCCTTCCTCATCGATTCAGCCAGGGATGGATTCAAGTCAGTGGACGTGCGGCTGGAGAAGGTTGCCAGGACGCTGGGAGCTTCACCGTTCCGGGTATTTTTTCACGTCACGCTCCCCCTGGCCTGGAGAAGCATCTTCTCCGGGTCGGTCATGATGTGGGCCCGGGCGGTGAGCGAATTCGGAGCTGTCCTCATACTGGCCTACCACGTGCCTTTCCTGGGCGAGCATCCTACAGTGGCGCCCATCCTTGTAGCCGACCGCTTCAGTTGCTTCGGGCTGGATTACGCGCGCCCTGTTGCGGTGCTGGTCATACTGATTTCCCTGATCGCTTTCGTAGCGCTCCGGACACTGGCATTGAGGGGCCAAAGAACATGATCGAGGTCCGCGGCCTCAAGGTCGACCTCGGCGGGTTCTTGCTGCGGGACATAGACCTGCATGTCGAGCCCGGCGAGTACTTCATTGTCTTGGGTCCCACCGGCGCAGGTAAGACGGTGCTTCTGGAGGCCATCGCTGGCCTGTATCCCGTGCTCGCAGGCACTGTCTCGGTCAATGGCCGGGACGTCACCCACCTGAAGCCGGAGCAACGCGGTATTGCGATCGTATACCAAGACCAGGTGCTGTTCCCCCACCTGTCGGTGGAGCAGAACATAGCCTTCGGCCTGAAATCGATCAAACGCCCCGGGCAACAGATACAAGCGTCGGTAACCCGCATGGCCCAGGTGTTCGGCATCGTTGACCTGCTGGGCAGGGATCCCACCACCTTGAGCGGCGGCGAGAAGCAGAAAGTAGCCCTGGCACGCGCGCTGGTGACTGAGCCAGCGGTGCTCCTGCTGGATGAGCCGCTGAGCGCGCTTGATCCGGAGACGAAGGAGAGAATGCAGCAGCAATTGGCCGAGGTACACCGCTGTCTCAGGGTGACCGTGATCCACGTGACACACGACTTCGAAGAGGCCATCGCCCTCGGCAACCGCGTCGCGGTGATAAATGAAGGCCAGATCGCCCAGGTGGGCACCCCTGAGGACGTACTGCGGCGTCCCAACTCGGAGTTCGTGGCCAGGTTTGCCCTGTCACGCAATCTCTTCACCGGCGAGGCCACCGAGCTCGGCGCTGGTCAGGCAATGGTGGACATCGGTGGCATACAGATTATGGCGCTCACGGACGCCCGGGGGCAGGTGCACGTTTCGCTGCGGCCCGAGGACGTATTCATCTCCACCGAACCATTTCAGTCCACAGCAAGAAACTCTTTCGCGGGCACCATAACTGAGCTCGTGGACAGAGGGGCGGTCGTGAATGTTACGGTGACAGTGCCTCCGGACTTCATCTGCCTCGTCACCCGTCAGGCTGCTGCGGAACTGGACTTGCGGAAGGGGGCCAGAGTATGGATCACCTTCAAGGCATCCGCCATACATGTGTTCTGATTCACCATCTCACCTCGGGAGGTTACGCATGCCCACTACCAAAGCCAAGCTAGCCGCAACGTTGCTCTCCGTGGTGTTCGTCCTGGCTCTGTTGCCTGGTTGCGGCAGCGGCCAGACGGCACTGACCATCTACCACGCCGGAAGTCTGTCTGTTCCCCTGGAGACACTTGAGAAAATGTTCGAGGAGGAACACCCGGAGGTGGACGTTCTGCGCGAGTCCGGTGGCAGCGCGACCATGATAAGCCGGTCCATAACCAGGGAGGAAGCTGGCGAGGCTCCTCCGGACATAATCGTCTCGGCAGACTACACCCTCATTCCGGGTAGGTTGTACGAACCCGGCTATGCCGACTGGACCATTGTGTTCGCCAAGAACAGGATGGTGCTCTGCTACCGTGATCACGCTCCCTTTGCCGAAGACATAGTTGCCAGCACCAGGACATGGTACGACGTCCTTCGTAACGAGGACGTCAGGTGGGGCCACAGCGACCCTGACGATGATCCCTGCGGCTACCGGTCCCTCATGGTATTCCAGCTAGCCCAGGAGTTTTACTTCGACGACGCAGCTACTTTCGGCAACACCCCCGACGAAAATGCCAGTGGTCTGTACGATGCCTGCGTCCCCGGGACAGATGAAGAAAGGGGCCGGGTTACCGAAGGCAGGCAAGTAGTAAGATCGAAATCAGTCGACCTCATCGAGCAGCTTCAGTCAGGCGACCTGGACTACGCATTTGAGTACAGCTCCGTGGCTGTCCAGCACGGCATTAATTACATCGAGCTGGACGATGCAGTGAACCTTTCACAGACAGGTTACATAGGCGATTCCGGCGTGACTTACGCCGATCTCTACGCCAGGGCGTCAGTGAGGCTGGAGACCTCACCGGGCGAGTACTCCACGAAGAGCGGCAAGGCCATTGTCTATGGCATTACCATCACCAAGAACGCGCCAAACGCTGACCTAGCGGCCAAGTTTGTGGCTTTCCTGTTGTCCAACACAGGAAAGCAGGTGTTTGAGGGTGACAACGGTCAGCCGTTCGTTACTCCAGCCCAATGCGATAAGCCGAGCAACCTGCCATCCTCACTGAGAGACATCGTGGTGCCCATGTAACACCTGAAGCTCCTCCACAAGGTCCCCAACTGAAGCGTCGGGCGGGGTACCCCGCCCGACGCAGCTTGACAGCAGCACCAGCCCCAGGCCACCATTCTTCGCAGATGTCACATATTTTCAACATTTCACCGGCCCATTTTATCCTCGCGATGCTGCTTCCCATACTGTTACCGTCCAAGCTATGTGTTTTTCAGGCAGGCTACCACGCTCAAGGGAGAGTAATGAGCCCGAAGCAGGTCAAGATATTCTCCGTCCCCACCTGACCTTATTGCAAGATGGCCAAGAGTTTCTTGGACAGGAGCGGCATTACCTACGAAGACCACGACGTGGCCGAAGACAAAGCAGCACGAGACGAGATGATCGACAGGGCAGGGCAGATGACTGTGCCGGTGTGATAACCATAGACGGCGATGTGCTGGTTGGCTACGGCGAAGTAGCGCTCAGAGAGAAGCTGGGTCTCCAGAGCCAGGCATAGACCGCAACCGGGCTTCTGGCCCGTTCATATCGGAGCAGAGAAGTACGAAGCTGCCGGTCGCACCGGCTGACCCGGCCCTCCGTCAGGTGACCGGCAAGGCCCACCCACCAAGTGCGGCACAGTCGCAACGTGCAAGTCCATCGAAGCTTGACCAACAGCATAATCGCACAACACCCCAAGAAGGTTGTACATACCGGTGAAACATGGTAACCTTGCCCTTGATTGCTGCCGGGCCTCCAAAAGGGGAGCCTCTAAGGAGGTGCCATGAGCAGAGCTTGGGTTGCAGCGTGAGCAAAGTTGCCATTGTTACCGACAGCACCGCCTCGGCGCCGCCTGAGTTACTGAGCAACTATGACATCACCATCGTCCCCTTGCTGATAGCCGTCGGTGACAAGACTTTTCGGGATGGCGTGGACATAACGGCCGCCGAGGTCTACAGGCTGATGAGGCAGGAGAACGGCCTCCCCAAGACGTCGGCCCCATCGCCCGCAGTGTTCCTCGAAAGCTACCGCACCCTCAGTGAAAGGGCGGACAGCATTCTATGTATCACTCTCACCTCACGCTATAGCATGGCCTTCGAGTCCGCAGTTCAGGCCAGGGAGATGGCCAGGGAGGAACTTCCCGACACTGCCATTGAAGTGATAGACAGCCGCACGTCGGCTGGCGCTCTCGGGTTGATCGTTCTCGAGGCTGCGAGTGTGGCCAGCCAGGGAGCAGACCTGTCCCATGTGGCCCAGGCAGCCCGAGCCATGATACCGAGGGTAAACCTGCTCGCCGTCATGGACACCTTGCGCTACCTGGCAAGAGGCGGTCGCATCGGCAGGGCGGCGGCCTGGGCTGGCTCTCTGTTCAATATCAAGCCCATTCTCGAGACCTCTACCACTACCGGCTACACTGAGCCTGTGGAACGGCCAAGGACCAAGCCCCAGGCCGTGAGGCGCTTGCTGGAGCTGATGGAGGAGAGGGTGGGAGACTCTCCCATCCGCGCCATCGTGCATCATGCTGACGCACCTCGGGAGGGAGAGGAGCTGCGGGCACAGGTGGCCTCAAGGTTCAACTGCACCGACCTCTACCTGACCGAGTTCACGCCGCTGATGGGAGCACACACCGGTCCAGGTCTCCTTGGAGTCTCATTCCTGGCTGAGGAATGACGTGACCACCACACACACCTGCCTTCCCCCTCCACACGCTTTCAGTACCGCCAACCAGACCCTCACCAACATCGTGCCGGCAGACGCCGCTCCCATGCATCATCGGCTGCACAGTCCCAGCGGGGCAAGCAGGCGACGG
>QMOF01000050.1 GCA_003650185.1 Chloroflexota bacterium
CCCCTGAGACCATACCCTTGACGGTCGTCTATGAGGATGATGACATTCTGGTTGTTGACAAGCCTGCCGGTCTCACCGTCCACCCAGCCCCCGCCCATCCGGCCCATACGCTGGTCAACGCTGTCCTGGCTCGCTGCCCGGAGGTGTCATCTGTAGACGCATCGTTGCGGCCTGGCGTGGTACATCGCCTGGACAAGGATACGTCAGGGCTGATGGTGGTGGCCAAGAACAAGGAAGCCCACATGAATCTCGCTGCCCAACTCAAGAAGCGCCGTGTGCGGAAGAAGTACTGGGTACTGGTGAAGGGTAGCCCTTCTCGAGAAGAAGGCACCATTGCGGCGCCCTTAGGACGCCATCCAAAAGACCGCAAGCGGATGGCGGTGGTCCCTCAGGGGAGAGAAGCATACACCAGCTACAAGGTCCTGAAACGACTCGGCAAGTACTCCCTGATAGAGGCGGCGCCCCAGACAGGGCGGACTCACCAGATCAGGGTTCATTTTTCCTCCATCGGGTGTCCGGTCGCGGGAGATGCGGTCTACGGGGTGCGCCTTCCGTACCTGGACAGACAGTTCCTCCATGCTTTTCTGCTGGGCTTCAGGCTCCCCACGTCGGGCGACTACGTGGAGTTCAGGTCCGAGCTGCCGCCAGACCTGCAGCAGGCGCTGGAGCAGGTCTACCGCGATAGCCTGGAATAGGCACAGCGGGTTGGCGTGCTGTTCGGGCCGCTGGTGCGCCCGCGTTTAGAGGACCCTTTCCAGGCTCGACTGGGGCAGGGTGGGGGTTGTGCCTGGACCGTCAACCTCTCTGATCGGACTCCTCCCTGAGCCCGGACCTGTACTCTGGGGATAGACCGATGCCGTGGTAGCAACGCAGCCCGCCAGTCTCCTCAATCCCACCCCTTCAGCGGCAGGCGGCGCGCACAAATGCCTATCGTCGATTGGTGGCGTGCGAGTTTTGTACAGGCGGCAACAGGCGCTACGGCGGACGCCAGCCTTGCAGCCCGAGAGGTACATTGACAACAGGCGGGTCCTATGGCTTCGGGCCCAGGACCCGCAAGGGGTGTCGGCAATGGAGTGGGAGTTCGTAGTGGCGCTGGCTCTGGCCATACCGATTATCTTGCTACCGGTGGCCATTATTTGGTACTTGAACCTTGGAAGTGTGTGTCAAGCCATTCGCCGGGTGTCGAAGAAAAGGGCTGCTCGGTGGAATCAGACAGAATCGGCGGGCAATCGGCAGATAGGCGTACGCCCGACAGAGAGGCCCGGCCACCAGGCACGGCACTAGCAGAGGTGGCTAGCAGAGTGAGAAGCCACTGGGCGGGAGGACGTATCCACTGGTCCTGCTCTTTTCGGCCTGGGGCTTTCGGTGTGGCCGCTCTGGCCGGGCAAGATGGGGCGGCTCGGGGCCGGGCTGGGCCATTCCGCTATTTGGCTGGTATGCCTTCATCTGGTTGCACCGTCGGGGTCAAGGCCCTGTCTGGCTTATGCCAGGCTACCTCAGCCCGGTACTCCCCCCACTCCCAGGATTCCACCGACTAAATGTTGACAGTTACCCCAGCGCCTGCGTGCTTGACGGACTCGCTCAGCGAAAGTAACATCGTAGCAGGGTGGCATTTATGGAAAGAAGTGGGGTGGGTGCTTGGCCAGAGGAGCCAGTATTCCAGGGTCTCATCCGTGTTTGGCTTCAAGTACGGTGGACAGTGGTGGGGTGCTCTCAGCAACCGTTCGGTCTGTGCGATTGCACCCAACATGGTCTGGTACCGGGGGCCGCAGGTGCCGTGGCTGGCCTATCTTGATAGAAGGCCCATTCCCGGAGGGAGGCAGGAAGTTGGACAGCGTTAGAGTTCTGATTGCTGATGACCACGCGGTGGTACGGGAGGGAACACGTCGTATCCTGGAAGCAGAAGAGGGCATTGAAGTGGTAGCCGAGGCGGCTGACGGGCGCGAGGCGGTCAGGCTGGCCACTGAATTGAGACCCGACGTGGCCATCATGGACATCGCCATGCCCAATGTCGACGGCATCGAAGCCACCAGGCAGATCAAGTCGCTCTGCCCTAGCATCAGTGTCCTTGTACTCAGCGCCTACGATGACGACCAGTTCGTTTTCAGCCTGCTGGAGGCAGGCGCTGCCGGCTACCTGCTCAAGGACATTCGTGCGCGCCAGCTCGTGGACGCTGTCCGAGCAGTGCATGCGGGGGAGTCGGTTCTCCACCCTGCGGTCGCCCGAAAAGTACTCAATCGGTTTGTGTCCACCACCGACAAGGTCAAGGAACGCGAGCCCATGGAGACACTCAGCGAGCGAGAGAAGGAGATCCTCAGGCTGGCAACCAGGGGCTTGAGCAACAGGGAGATCGCTGACGAACTCTGCCTCAGCGTACGAACGGTTCAGGGCCACCTGACGCATATTTTCAACAAGCTGCAGGTAGGTTCCCGCACCGAAGCGGTGGTGCGTGGCCTCAAGGAAGGCTGGATTACGCTCGACGATGTACCGTAGGCCCTGTTCCTCGGAGCAGTCAAAGGTGAGGAGAGTTGCAGCAACGACTGCTTGGCTGGCTGGGACAGGCGGTTAAGAACCCCACAGTCTGGTTCCTGGCAGCTTTACTGGCGCTTATCACCGCCGTCCACTATGGTGAGCAACTGCATCACCCGGGCTTCGTGGTCGACCTCTTCTCAAACCTCGGTTTAGACAGGCATGCCTTTGAGCGGATCGTCTATCTGGTGCCTGTGATCTGGGCAGGCTTCCTCCTCGGCCACAAGGGTGCCTTCTTTACCTCAGTCGCCGCCCTCGCCTGTATGCTACCCCGGGCCATATTCTTCTCGGAGTACTCTGTCGATGCTTTCTTTGAAGCGAGCGCCGTGTTTATCGTCGGCAACGTAGTAGCCATCTCTTTCAATGCGCTGCGAAAGGAGCGGCAGCGCCGCGCCCAACTGGAGGAGGCGGAAGCCACCCTCCAATCTCAACTTTGGGTCATAAGGGAGAATGAGCGCCGACTGGCTGCCCTCAATCAGGTATCGGCCATCCTTTCCCAATCGCTCGAACTCCAGCAGGTCCTGGACATGGCTGCCGAAAACGTAGCCAGCGTAATGCAGGTGGATGCAGCCATCATATACCTGCTGGACGAGGAGGCTGAGCACCTGTACCTGGCCGCAAACTGCGGTATGCCCGCGGAGTTCACCCGGTCCGCGGGCACGATCAGGATCGGCGAAGGGCTCAGCGGCGCTGTAGCAGAGACCGGGGAGCCACTTTACGTGGGAGACGCCTGCAAGGACTCCAGGTTGACCGGTCCGGAGTCAAAGATAGCGGTGAGCCACGGCATAGAATCTCTCCTCAGTGTACCCCTGAAGTCGAAGGGCCGTACCATGGGGACTATCTCGGTGCTCATGCGAAGCTATCGATGGTTTCGCGAAGATGAGGTGGAGTTGCTCACAGCCATTGCCAGTCAGGTTGGCGTCGCCATAGAGAATGCTCGGCTCTACGAGAAGGAGCGTCTGGCAACACAACGCCTGGCTGCGTCGGAGCGGAACTATCGAGGGCTTTTCGAGAATGCCAACGATGCCATCTGGGTCCATGACATGGAAGGCAACATAACGGTGGCCAACAAGGCTTCTGAGAGGCAAACAGGGTACACCCAGGAGGAGCTGGTGGGCATGAATGTGAGAGAAATGCTGGACGAGGAGGGATTACACCTGGCAGCGCAGGTCAAGGACAAACTGCTTGAGAACGAGCCCCTGGAACAGCCGTATGAGCAGCGCATAATAAGGAAGGACGGCACGGAGGCCTTCCTGATGCTTACCACCAACCTGGTGGTCGAGAACGGGGTACCGGTCGGCTTTCAGAACATCTCCCGAGACGTGACGGAAGAGAAACGGATGCGGGAGAATCTCAACTTCTACCTGGGGGAGGTGACCAAAGCTCAGGAGGAGGAGAGGACACGTATCGCGCGGGAGCTTCACGATGACACCATCCAGGCGCTGGTTGTCATTGCTCGTCAACTGGACGAGCTTGCCACTAGCACGAAGGGAATCTCCGAGGAGAAAAGGGTCGCCCTGGAGAGACTGTGGCAGCAGACCAACGATGCCATCCAGGGGGTGCGGCGTATGAGCCAGGACCTGAGGCCACCTACACTGGACCGGCTCGGCCTGGTGCCTGCCCTGGAGAGGCTCGTCGCCGATGTCACGGACTACTCGAACATACCCATCAAAGCCACGGTGATCGGCACTGGACGCCGCCTATCTCAAGATGCTGAGTTGATGCTGTTCCGCATCGCCCAGGAAGCGCTACGGAATGTATGGAAGCATGCTCAGGCTACTGAAGCTGAGCTCGTTGTTGAGTTCGATGAGACCAGGGTCAGGATCAGCGTCAGTGACAACGGCAAAGGCTTCGAGGTCCCAGGCTCTGTAGGCGAGCTGACCAGGGAAGGCAAGCTAGGCCTGACTGGTATGCAGGAACGTGTTCGCTTGCTGGGCGGCACTCTGAAGGTGGAGACAGCGCCGGGCAAAGGCACCACCGTAACAGTGGAGGCACCGGTCTAATCTGGCGTCCCGCCTGGCCAACCGCATCGCCATGACCAGGATAGCCCGTGCCTCTCCGAAGATCGCTGTACCGCTTCCACGCCCCTGTAGATGGGCAAGCTGCTGGGGCTTGCCCGCCGCGTAATCGGGCAGTCTAACGTATCCCGGCTATTTCCTGTTTGTACTCGTCGAGCAGTTTGTGGTACTGGGAGTCAATCTGGGCCTGGAGACGGCGCCACTCGTCTTGAAACTGCGGTTGGGTCTCCACATTGACGGTGGTTCCAGGAGGCAAGCCGCCCTGTCTCTGCATTACCTGCTGTATCCTGGCCTGGAAGCTCTGCTTCAGAGATTCATAAGCCTGTGCTCTTTGCCGCTCACCTTCTCTTTCGTAGTGTTCGAAGACCCGCCGCATGGTGGTGTACACGTTCTCCAGGGCTCCCTTGTCGCGCTTGATGGCCTTGATGCCATCCATGGCCCTCTTGTTGTTCCTCTTCGCGGCCTCGTGGACCGGCAGGCCAATGCTCCGCAGGAGGATCTCCTCGACACCTTCAATCACCAGGTGCCTCTCCTCATCCCCATATCTATGAAGCTCGCCAGCCAGGTTGGCATCCCCCCGCAAGTAGTCAGCAGCGAGCTTCTGTCCTTCGGGAACGTATTTCCACCTCAACAGCTCCTCTCGTGAAGGCTTGCCCAGCTTCTCTACTTTCTCCATCGCTTTTTCAAAAGCGCTCTTAATCTCTCCCATTTGCCTTTCCTCGATCCAGGGAATACCTCACTATCACAGGAAGCACCGCTTCCTGTCCTCCTGCGAACCATGCCCGAACGCCTGAGTGGGCCCGGCCTGGACCACCGGGGACTTCATTCTGCAACCCGACAAGCATAGTATAGGGCGCCTGGCAAGGCCGTTCAAGCCGCTGCATACGGAGACGTCTCCTTCCTGCCAGGAGAGTTGCTGTCCCCGGACCTACGGGGATGTGCCTCTTCTTCTCAGCCCCCATCCATCAGAACCGCTGGCCCCCCGCCCCGCGCAAGGGGCGTGGGCAGGTGTAGTGAAGCTAGCCCACCCCCCTACCGCGCCTATGCCCTGCCTTGCGCCACCAGCAAACGGCTTGCCTTGCATGCCGCAGCACGAGTATCATTGCCAAGGTTCCCTGCACCAGTCAAGGAGGTGGACTATGTGTGGCGCTTTCTTTGCCATTCCCACCGCAGGCGGTGGGTTCTTCTTCAGTGCCTGGCTGACGATGATATTCTGGGGCATAATCGCCCCGGATTTCAGCATCGAGACAATAGGCTACGTCAAGGCTATGCTCATCACCATAGCCGTCTGGCTGGTGGTTGCGCCACTGGCTGCTGCGGTTGCCAGGGGAAAGGCGGGCATATTCAAGAGCTCCTTCTAGCCCTGCGCGGTGGCACCGTTGGCGGGTGTTGGAGTTAGAGGATAGGTGGGCGGAGGAGCGCCCTTCGGGCTTCGCCGGCCGTCTCCGCTATGGGGAGAGGCAGGTCTTCTAGCTGCCGTAGAACCTCGGAGGCCTGAAGAAGCAGCCATTGCAGGTCGCCTTCTTCCGTCTCCGTCGCTGCTACCACCGTGTCCCATTCCTCCCCCGCTGCCCAGAGCCTGGCTGACGCGGCTTTCTTCCATGCCTCTTCGGAGGAGAAAGGCGGAGATATGATCCCCCTTCTCCTCTCATGTGTCCGTATCTCCCTGGCCAGGTGCAACAGTGTTCTGACATCAAGGGGACGGTAGAGCCGCCTTGGCGAGCGTCCCGGGGTGAGTGCGGCTACCCATCCGGCAAGCTCTGCGGAGGAGAGTGACCGGTAGAGCTCACGCCTGACCATTTCAGTGAAGATAAGCGAGTTTTCGTGCCGTATGAGGAGGGCCCACTGACCGAACTCGGTGAGTCCAAGAGACTCGTCCAGATAGTTGAATCTCCGGAGGATGTCTATCCTCCTGTCCAACTCCTGGGCTAGCATCGCCCTGGCCTCCTTGAGCTCCCTGCGGGAGCTCTGCTGATAGAGCAGCAGGCTCCTCTCCACGATCTCCCTTGTCTTGTCGAGACCGAACCGGTGCAGCAGGTTGAGGATCTGGTAGTAGCTGAGCTTGAAGGCCGACCTTATGGGCTCGGGCTCGGCGCCCTGGAGGTTGATAGCCACGCTGATGTCACTGTCGTGTTCTGTGTCGAGCACCACGAAGCCGACGTTGTCCTTCCCCCTCCTGCCCGCCCTGCCGGTCATCTGGTGGAACTCCAGCACGTTCAGGAACCTGGTACCGAAACCGTCCCGGGTCATCAGGGTAGGCAGGACGACGGTGCGGGCCGGCACATCCAGTCCGGCGGCAAGAGTGGTGGTGGCAAAGACAGCCCGAAGCTTTCCGGCCGCCAGCATCCGCTCCACGGCCACCTTCCATCCGGTGAGGTGTCCTGCGTGGTGTGAGGCCACCCCTCCCTCTATCAGGGGCGTTGCCAGCGGATTATGCCACAGGTGCGGGTTATCCGCTGCTGCGTCAGCGAAGATATTGAACCTGGCTGCCCTGTCCTTCCACGACAGCGATTGAAACTTTGAGGCAGCCCGGTCGCAGTCTTTTCGCGAGGGCAGGAAGATGATGGCCGGTATGAGGTTCCTGTGCTCCAGCGCTTCGAGCGTTCTCACCGGGTTGAACCGTCCCCCTGGCCGCCTGCGCTGGCCGACGAGGCTTCGCTTCAATGGCAGGACATACTCTCTGTGGCTGAGAAACCCGTAGCGCAGAGGGACTGGCCTGTCCTCTTCCTGGACGAGGTAGGGCCTGTGGCCCCTTACTCTCTCCATCCAGCCGATGATTTCGTCCACGTTGGAGATGGTAGCAGAGAGAAGCAGCAGACGGGTCTCGGGCGGCGCCAGGATGATCACTTCCTCCCAGGTCGTGCCCCGTTGCTCGTCCCTCAGGTAGTGCGCTTCGTCCAGTACAGCCAGCCACGGCTTCTGGTCGGCGGAGTAGAGCGCGTTTCGAAACACTTCAGTGGTGGCCACTATCACGGGGGCCCAGGGCTTCACCCTCCTCTCGCCGGTGAGAAGCCCGACGTTCTCCTCTCCCAGCAGCTTCTGAAAGTTGTCATACTTCTGGTTCGAAAGTGCCTTCAGCGGTGTGGTGTACCAGCAGGTGTTTCCCTGTGCCAGGAGTCTCTCGATGGCGCGCTCCGCTATCCAGGTCTTGCCGCTGCCGGTGGGGGCGGTGACGACAACGTCGCCTTTACCGGCAAGGTCGAGGGCTTCCTGCTGAAAGTGGGACGGAATGAGAGAAGATGCCTCCGGCTCACCGATCCCACTGAGGAACTCTGCGGTGGTCCGCTCCAGTTCGTCCTTGCTCAGTCCCTTTTGCCTGCTTTTCCCTTTCGGGCTGACCTTGGCCGTTTCCCTGGCCAGGGCCTTGAGCTTCTCCGGTCTGCGGGTAACCACGAATACCTCCTGGACCGCACCTCCGCTGTAGGCCAGGAGCTTAGCTCCCCCCTTCACCGGATACTTGAACCGGACCTGCAGCGGGTCAGCAGGCTTCTTCGTCTTCCTGATCCTGCCCGGGATGATGCTGTGGACGTCCGATAGCGGTTCCACCTGGTCTTCCAGGAACTCCCTCAAGCCAGGAATGATCCGGTGCTCATACTTGATCTTGGAGCTGCCGCGATATCTCATCTGCCTCTATTGTAACCTATCCAGCCAGGCTTGGCCCAGGTCTGAGCGGTGGCAATAACGGCGCTCAGCAGTACAGGGCCAAGCGTGCTACAATAGCGCAGGTAGAGCAGACGTGGAGGACGATCGGAAGGAGCTTGCAATGACAACTGAGGTATGGGACCTGGATGCCCGGGTCAGGTTGCTGGAAGAAGGGTACCGGGAGATGAGGAACATCGAAGGCATCAGAAGAGTGAAGTACAAGTACTGGCGGTGCCTCGACACCAAGGCATTCGACGAGCTGGCCGACTGCTTCACTCAGGACGCCGTGGCGGACTACGGACCCAGGATCAAGCTACAGGGCAGGGCTGCCATTCTGGACTTTCTCCGGCAGACTATGGCAAGGTTTACCTGCGTTCATCATGGCCACAACCCTGAGATCGACATAACCAGCGAGGATACGGCCAGGGGCACCTGGGCGCTGTACAACTACATGATCGACAACCGGGCCAACAGGGGCTTTCGCATCGGCGGCTTCTACTACGATGAGTATGCCAAAGAGGACGGCCAGTGGCGCATCAGAAGCACCAGGGAGGTCAACCTCTTTCGGGAAACGTGGGACAGGGAGTCGCGCCAGGAGCCGGAGCGGGCGCCCTGAACGGCAGCCTGGCCCGAAGGAGGAAGTCAGAGATGGTCAAGGTGATTGCCCTCATCGCACGGAAGCCGGGTCTCTCCAGGGAGGAGTTCCGCCGACACTACGAGGAGGTGCACGCGCCACTGGTACTGCGGACTCTGCCCGGAATCAGGAGATACGTGCGCAACCACGTCATCGGGGCTCCCCTGTCAGAGGGGCCTGGGTTCGACTGCATCACCGAGGTGTGGTATGACAGTATGCAGGACTACAAGGCAAGTATGGCGGTGTGGGGCCAGGAAGCCGGCCGCCCCATCCGAGAAGACGAGGACACCTTCCTCGACCGGAGCAGGCTGGCTCTCTTCCTGGTCGAGGAGGAGGTCTCGACGTAGCGCCGGGTCTCCGCCGGGCACGACGGGGCCGTGCCGCGCGGCGAGTAGCGGCACAGGTGGCCACTGCGAAAGGAGGAGGCATGAGCGTTCCCAGATTCTCTGTTGAGGGCAAGGTGACCATTGTCACGGGCGCCACTGCGGGACTGGGGCCGGATTTCGTAGACCAGTACTCCAGGACCATCCCCTTGCAGCGGGCGGCACAGCCCGATGACCATCTTGGTCCAGCTATCTTCCTGGCCTTGGACGCCTCAGCCTACATAACCGGGGCTATTGTTCCCTCGGACGGCGGCCCTCAATGAGGCTGCTTTTCGGCATTGCCCCGCCTGTCGTCGCCTCCCACATCTGGTACAAAGCGAGGTCCACTTCCGGGTACAGGGCAGAGCACAGGTAAGACGGTGCAAATCAAGCTGGCGTTTCTAGGGGCGGCGCAGAATGTCACCGGCTCATGCTTTCGCCTGAGCACCAACGGCCTCAATGTGCTGGTGGACTGCGGGCTCTACCAGGAAAGGGAGCTCAGGGCAAGGAACTGGGACCCGTTCCCGGTATCGCCGGGTGAGCTGGACGCCGTGTTGTTGACCCACGCTCACGTTGACCACTGCGGACTGCTGCCCAAGCTGGTGCGCGAAGGTTTCCGCGGCCGCATCTACTGCACCGCCGCCACGGCGGAGATCGCCAACATCGCCCTGATGGACTCGGCCAAGCTCCAGGAGGAAGACGCGGAGTTCAAGAGGAGAAGGCATGAGCGAGAAGGCAGGAGAGGGCCCTACCCCGAGGTACCGCTCTACACCACCGGAGACGCTGCGGCCTGCCTGACGCTCTGCACGCCTGTTGACTACGAAGAGCCAGTCGATCTGGGCAAGGGCGTGTCGGCTACTTTCTATGACGCCGGACACATCTTCGGCTCTGCCATGATCAAGATTGAGGTCAGCCAAAACGGGGAGAGGCGGACGCTCATTTTCTCGGGGGATGTGGGGCGGTGGGGCAAGCCTATACTGCGTGACCCTACCCTCTTCACCCAGGCCGACTACGTCCTGGTAGAGTCAACCTATGGCGACAGGCTGCACCCTAACTCGGGTGCAATAGTCGATCAGCTTGCCGAGGTGATTAACCTCACCGTCAAGGCGGGTGGCAATGTGGTCGTTCCCAGCTTCGCCATCGAGCGGTCCCAGGAGGTACTGTACCACCTGAACGAACTGCTTGCCGAGGACCGCATACCTCACCTGATGGTCTTCGTGGACAGCCCGATGGCGGTGAACGTTACCAAGGTCTTCCGGGACCACCCTGACCTGTTTGACAAGGAGATGGCGGAAGCCGTCCGGGTGGGGCGGTCCCCATTCGACTTCCCCGGCCTGACTATGGTCAGGAGCGTGGACGAGTCAAAGGCCATAAACCACATAACTGGCTCCACCATGATAATTGCTGGCTCCGGAATGTGCACCGGCGGCAGGATAAAGCACCACCTGGTAGCCAATATATCCAAGCCGGAGAGCACCGTTCTTTTTGTCGGCTACCAGGCAGTGGGCACCCTGGGCAGGCACATCGTCGATGGGGCCAGGGAGGTGAGGATACTGGGACAGCGCTACCCTGTCAGGGCCAGGGTGGCCCAGATACACGGTTTCTCCGCTCACGCCGACAGGGACGAGCTTTTGCGCTGGCTGTCGGGGTTGAAGAAACCGCCCAGGCACCTTTTCGTGGTCCATGGAGAGGCGGAGGCGGCCTTCGATTTTGCCGATTTCGTCAGGGAGAAGACTGGGTGGCAGGTATCGGTGCCGGGTTACCGGGACGAGGTGGTGCTGGACTAGGCGGGCTCACCGGGCCATGGCCCGTCTGCCCACGATCTGGTGCTTCATGTACCAGGTCTGGACTATTTCCACCACGGTCTCAGGCTCGTCGCTCACCCTCAGCAGATTGAGGTCTTCTTCGGAGATACAACCCCTGGCCAGGACGGTATGGCGCAGCCAGTCCAGGAAGCCGTTCCAGTAATCGCTCCTGAACAGCACTACCGGAAAGGGCCTTATCTTGCGGGTCTGCATCAGGGTGAGTACCTCGGTCAGCTCGTCCAGCGTTCCCAGGCCGCCGGGAACGATGACGAAGGCGGTAGCGTATTTCACCAGCATGATCTTGCGGACAAAGAAGTGGTCGAAGGTGATCGACTTGGTGGTGTAGGCATTCCCCATTTGTTCCTGGGGCAGGTAGATGTTGAGACCAACGGAGGTGGCCCCGGCCTCCTTGGCGCCCTTGTTGGCTGCCTCCATGGCGCCGGGCCCGCCGCCGGTTATGATGGAGAAGCCCATCTGCCCCAACCTGCGGGCAATATCCTGCGTCTGGGTGTAGACTTCGTCGGCTGGACTGAGCCGGGAAGAACCGTAGATGGTCACTGCCGGTTGGATGCCGGAGAGCTTGTCGAAGCCCTCGACCAGCTCTCCCATTATGCGGAACATCCTCCAGGACTCTTCCTTGGCCATTTCCTCGATTTCGTAGTCTTGAGCCATGCTATCCTCCGCTGGGTATGGATAGTACCACATCAGAGGTTCTGAGGCTACGAGAGGGCGGCTTCAGCAGGTCTTGCCCGGGTCGGATGGCTTTCGGGATTGTAACCTTGCGGACTGGTTCCAACTGAGAAAAGTGACACCGGTTTGTGAGCAGGCGTGGGGCTTGAAGCCTGCAGTGAGCTCGTTCAGATACATGTGAGACAGTAGACAGGTAGAATAGGGGCCATTCTCCGGATGAGAAAGATCAATGGAGGTGGCTCCATATGTGGGTATTCGGTCTGCCCGGTGTAATAGGGCGGTTCTCCAAGCTGGGCTATGCTCAGCTCAGTGATGATGCCAGGGAGAGACTGCGCTATGTTGGCTGTTTTCA
>QMOF01000051.1 GCA_003650185.1 Chloroflexota bacterium
GCAGCCAGATGTCCCTTTTCGTGCTGGTCAGGTCCCTGACCCGACGGAGCCGTCGGCTGCTCGTCGGGGTGGAAAGGCTTCGGGTCGGGTGGGGCACCCAAGACCCACGTAAAGACTTGGTTGCAGCATAACAGCTCAACTCGCCCAACCCATATTTCCGTGGGAATGACACCGTGAAACACGCCTTCTTCAGGGTCAATCGCTGATTTAGAGAGGATGCAACGTCCTCAAGAGAAGGCTGTCTGTGCCCCAGCACCCAGGTTGTGCCGGGTTGCCAGACGTAATATGATTAACCGCGGCATGATAGATCTCTGTGACCAGTCGGCCTGTCCGGGCATGGGTCAGACCGTGCAGAGCCTGAGCCTGAAGGTCGGCGAAGACCGGATACACTATCTCAAGGCTGGGAGTGGCAGTCCTGTCCTGTTTCTGCACGGAGGTGCCTGCGACTCGGGGGACTGGATAGAGACCATGACGGCTCTCTCCGGCTACTGCACCTGCTACGCGCCGGACATGGTGGGCTATGGTCTCAGCGACAGCAACAGGGATGTGTATTCTCTGGGGGACTTTGTTGGATGCGTACGGCGGTTCATTGAGACCCTGGACCTGGGCGACCTCGTTCTGGTGGGGCATTCGCTGGGGGGCAGGGTTTGCCTGGAGATCGCCCTGCAGCAGCCGGAGAGGGTGCGGAAGCTGGTGGTTGTGGATATGGCGGGGTTCAGCAGGATGGCCCGCTTCGGCAGGTTGATTACGTACCTGGCCTGGGCTTTGCGGGAGCTCCGTGGTCGCCCGCAGCCCTATCCCAGGTTCTCCAAACAGGATGGCGGGTACGGCGGCTGGTTATGCCTGGAGCAACTGCCGGCCCTCAAGACGCCGACGCTCATTGTTTGGAGCCGCTACGACCCATACTATCCACTCTCAGCGGCCAGGCGAGCGGCTGAGTTGATACCCCAGGCACGCCTTGAGGTCTTGGCCTGCTGTGGCCATGCCCCTCATAGAAAAAAGCACGATACCTTCGTAAGGCTCCTGCTCGATTGCGTGGCAAGTGCCTCAGGTGCTGGCCACCCACGTTGAGCCGGCTCCCGTGGCGTTTCCGCCTGGCAGCTTGCCGCCCCGGGCGGACAACGGTCCAGGGCCAGGCCGCGATAGGTGTCCCCAGACCAGCGCCTGGCATCGAGATACCATTCCTCGCCTTTCTGTGTCATTGTGAGGCCGTCGCAGGCGGCCGGACCAATCTCGGGTGGGCTGAGGGACGGGCCCGACTGCCGCCGCGCTAGCTGTGTGGCCCTGTCCGAGCCTGGAAAGGCTGAGCCACAGGGCCACTGGTCTGTAGAAGACGCCTTCTGCGGTCGACGGGGGTGGCGGACGGAGATCATCCCTGTTGAGCCGTGCCGAAATGGCAGCCACGGCCACGGCGTGGGTAACGGGTGTGGTGCAGGGACAGGTTACTGACGAAGGAGCCGTCGGCTGGGCGACTCAAGGAGCAGTGGGGTGGACGTGGCCTACCCGCCCGCCGCTCGCCGGAGGGATGGGCTTGGGGCTGGGTGGGACACCCGCAACCCACGCAAAGAGTCGGTTACAACGCAGCATCTCGACCTGCCCGATCCGCTTTTCGCAGGAATGGCGCCACAGGCCATGCCTTTCGCAGAGTCAATTGCTGATTGACGATGGGTGCAGGCACCCTTGCCGTTAGGAGGCTACCTATATTATCATTAGAGATCGGTATGGGAAGCTATGGCAGCAATGTGGCCCGGCCGTCGACTGCCGACGGCATCGAGGCCCTGAGGCTGAAGGTTGGTGACTGTAGCGCACATTACCTGAAGGCCGGGAGCGGCCAACCGGTCGTGTTGTTGCATGGTGGTGCCAGTGACTCACGCGACTGGGTGGGAACCATGGATGCGCTTGGCAGGGCTGGTACATTCTACGCGCCCGACCTGATAGGGTTTGGTCAGAGTGACAAGAGCAAGGACGGGTATTGCCTGGCCGATTTTGTGGACTTCACGCTGGGGTTCACAGAGGCGCTGGGCCTGGAGCGAGCCGACCTGGTGGGACATTCTCTGGGCGGCAGGGTCTGCCTGGAGATTGCGCTTCGTCATCCGGAGAAGGTGCGCCGACTGGTGGTCGTCAATGCAGCGGGTTTCACCCGGCTGGCACGCTGGGGCGCCTCCATAGGGCTTGCGTTTTGGTTCGCCCGGAAGATGCTACGGCTTCCGCAGCGGTTTCCCAGGTTCCTTGAAGACAACGGGGGGCGTGGTCACTGGCTGTGCCTGGATGAACTACCGGACCTCCAGGCGCCGACACTCATCGTATGGAGCCGCGCCGACCCGTACTACTCGTTGGGTGGCGCTCAAAAGGCAGTTAGACTCCTGCCCAACGCAAGGCTGGCGGTCTTGCCGTGCTACGGTCATGCTCCCCACTTGCGGAAAAGGGAGGCATTTAATGAGCTGCTGCTGGGTTTTCTCAATCACGAACAGGATTCGGAGGCGTAGACTAGAAGGAGTGCGGTAGATGGAGCAGATAGAGTTGCGAGCTGACCGCCGCGAGGTTCTGGGAAAGAAGGTCAGATTCCTGCGGCGCGATGGAATTGTTCCCTTGCACCTCTATGGTAATGGTGTTGAGTCCATGCCGTTGCAGTGTGATGTTGCCCAGCTTCGTCACGTCATCGGTCGCGCGGGCAAGACGAGGCTGATCAGCCTGAAGATCAACGGTGAGGGAGACACCAGGAACGTTTTCATTCGCGAGATCCAGAGGGATGCGATGACGGGCGGTCTGCTTCATGTAGACCTGTTTCAGGTTAAGATGGGAGAGAGAATAAGGGTCGACGTCCCAATAATACTGGTTGGAGAGGCACCAGCCCTGAAGTCTAGGGGGAACACGCTGACACAAGAGTTACACACGCTCAGTATTGAGGCTCTTCCTGGCAAGGTCCCGGCCGGTATTGAAATTGACGTGAGTGGCCTTACCGAGCCGGAGCAGGCAATTCATGTGAGAGACATCGCTCAGCCTGAGGAGGTCACCATCCTCGATGACCCGGACCATGTGGTAGTGAAGATCAGCCTGATGCCCACAGAGAGGGAGGAAGTGGTCGAGGCAGCAGTTGAAGAGTTGGTCAAGGGAGAGGCTGAGGAAGGCGCAGGGTCCGAAGCCGAATCCGAGGAACAGTAGACTGGCTGGGCCTGACTGGTCTCCAGATTACCTGATCACCTTGGTGATGCGCAATTTCTCGATTTTCATACCTCGCATCTCCTTGACGGCCACTCTGAGATCGCCGTAGGGTATACTCTCACCTTCCTTGGGGATGTGTCCCAGTCGGCTGAGTACAAATCCGGCTATGGTCTCATATTCTCCTGGGGGCAAGGCCAGATTGAGTTGCTCGTTCAGGTCGTCTATTCGTACGTTTCCGTCGACGTCATAGGTGTATTCGTCGATCGCCTGGAACTCCCGGGCGCGCCGGGCCAGCTCGTCACCTACGTGGCCCACAATCTGCTCCACTAGTTGTTCCATGGTCACTATACCGTCAATTCCGCCGTATTCGTCCACCACTATTGCCATCTGGTTGTTTGCAGCCTGCATTTCAGCGAACAGCTCGCCTATGCGCTTGCTCTCGGGGACGAACATGGTGGGGCGGATGAGGTGGTCAAGCGAGTTCTCGTTGGTCAACTTCCCGTGGGCCAGGCCCATGAGAACGTCCTTGATGGAAAGGACACCAACGATGTTGTCAGGAGTCTCCTCGTAGACCGGGAAGCGGCTGTGGGGGGAGTTGGCGTAGACCTGGAGGAACTGTGCCAGAGTAGTGCCCTTTTCTAGCCAGACTACGTCGGGCCTTGGCGTGATGGCGTCGTGAACAGGTTGATCGCCGAACTCGAACACCTTGTCCAGCATCTTGGCCTCTGCCTCTTCCACTATGCCCTGTTCTCTGCCGACAGAGATCATGGTACGGATCTCTTCCTCGGTCACCAGGGCTCTGTGTACAGGCTCGCCTCCGACCAGCCTGCTGAACCGAGTGCCGATCCACTCCAGTACGGCGGTCGCCGGTGATAGCAACCAGGACAGCGCCATAATTGGAGTAACGTATATCAAGGCCATCTTCTCGCCGTGTTGAGCGGCGGCAATCTTGGGCACTATCTCTGCCACGACCAGGAGGATCACCGTGACCAGTATGGTGGCCACCAGAACCGCTATTCTCTCGTTGCCGGGCAAGAGTGACAATGCTACCGCCGTCCCCAACGCGGCAGCGGCAGTGTTGACGAAGTTGTTCCCCAGGAGGACTGTGGACAGAAACCTCTCGGGTTTCTCCATCATCCTGGCTACTCGGCCTGCACCAGCTACACCCTTACTCTCCAGGTGCTTCAGCCGGATTCTCTGGAGAGAAATGAAGGCCGTCTCTGAACTGGAAAAGAAAGCAGACAGCAGAACGCAGATGAGAGCCAGGACCAGATACAGCGTATCGGTGGCATCCATGATAACCTCCGGACTACCGCGGCCGTCTTCTTGATAGGCTCATGCGTGGGCAATCAGCCCTTTTGCTCAAGCTCAGACTCACTCTGGCTGTTGCACGGCTATTCTCCTATAATACCATCTTAGCCGCAACTCAGATTTGAGCCGGGGCAGGGACGAGGCCTCGTGAGCGGCTGCATGGCTCGGGCTTCAGAGGAAGACTATGGAACAGCTTGTCAATTTCCGCAGTCGAGGGCAGCGCATCTACGGCGACTTTGGCCTTCCCTATGCTGGGGCTCCATGCGTTATCATGTCCCACGGACTGGAGAGCAGCAAGGATGGGGACAAGTGGCGTCTGCTGGCCTCCAGGTTGCAGCGCGCAGGCTTTGCCACGCTGAGGTTCAGTTACAGGGGGTGTGGTGAGGGCCCTCACAGGAGCGAGGGGGCTTTTGAGGACACTACCCTGGGTGGCAGGATAGAGGACTTCAAGGCTGCTATTGCCTTTCTGCGAGGCACCGAGGCGGACACGGCCAGGCTGGGGGTGATTGGCTCAAGCTTCGGAGGCATGGTGGCCCTGGCCTCCGGTGTAACGGGAATCAAGGCAATGGTGCTTGTGGCCACACCTTGCAGGCCGCTGATGGCGGTCGATGAGCTATGGGAGAAATACGGCGACGAGGGACTTCTTGAGTTGCCATCGGGCAGGAGGCTGCGGGTGGGGATGGTTCGCCAGGTGAGAGAGTGTGATATCCGGCTTGCGGTGGCCAACGTCGGCTGCCCTCTGCTGGTCATCCACGGCAGCGCTGACGAGACTGTCCCGGTAAGCCACGCCCACGAGCTGTACCACAGCGCGAAGGAGCCAAAGCGGTTGGAGATAATCGAGAGTGGGAATCATGGCATCGATGACCCTGGCCACCGCGAGCGCCTGGTGCGCCTGGCAACAGGCTGGTTCGAACAGTACCTTTAAGCTGGGCAGGTTTCTTGCACGGCGGCTCTTGCCTCGCATCGTTTGGACGGCGCCAACCTTCCCAAACTGAGCAGGTTCGGGTATGATCTAGGCAGATGGCTCTTGCTCATAGGCAAGGGCAAGCGTGCTGGGGTAACCCCTTGATAGTGTTTTTCCTTGTGTCCGGACCGCTGACACAATCGTGGAAGGAGGTGCAACAGTGCCGGAAGAGCAGGAAGGCGCGTTGAGCGTCTACCGTGTACTAGACCTTGCCGACAAGAAGGGCAGCTATTGCACGAAGCTGCTGGCGGAGCAGGGCGCGGAGGTCATCAAGGTTGAGCATCCCGCAGGGGATCTAACGCGTAGAATCCCGCCATTTGTCGGTGACGAGCCCCATCTCGAGAAAGGCCTTTTCCACTTGTATCGCAACGCCAGCAAGTACGGGGTGACGCTGAACCTGGAGACACCCGATGGCAGAGAGCTTCTGAAGAGACTAGTCAAGACAGCCGATGTCCTGGTGGAGGCGCATCCGCCGGGTTACATGGGCAGCCTGGGGCTCGACTATGGGGTGCTGAAAGAGGTCAATCCGGGGCTGGTCATGGCCAGCATCACCGACTTCGGCCAGGGCGGGCCATACCGCGACTGGAAGGGCTCTGACATCGTTCATTACGCCCTCAGCACCACCATGATTACCAGCGGCTTTACCGAGGGGGCGCCAATCAACCTGCCGGGGACTCCTTCCTATGACGCCGCTTCGTTGATTGCTGCCATCTCCATAATGGTGGCGCTGTATCAGAGGGCTGCCACGGGTACCGGTCAGTACTGTGACGTTTCGGTGCACGAGTGCTCACGCCTGGGGCTTTATCCCTGGATGGTGCCCATGTATTCGTACAACCTGAATCCGGGCATGCCACCTCCTCCACCGGAAGGCAGACTAGGCGCTTCCATCTACCCCGTATACCCTTGCAAGGATGGGTTTGTTCGTGTGGTCGCCCTGACTCCGAGGCAGTGGGACGGCTTGCTCAATGTACTGGGTAGACCGGAGGTGCTGTGCCTGCCCGAATGGCGCGAGTTCTTCTATCGCATCGGCAATGCCGCCGACCTTTATGTTCTTATGGTGGAGTTCACTACGAAGTATACCATGGTCGAACTGTTTGAGGCGGGGCACAGGGAGGGCGTTCCCATCGTGCCTATCTGGGACGTGGAAGGCTTCATCAACAGCGCTCATACTAAGGCCAGGCAGTTCTTTGTTGAGGTCGACCATACGCTGGTGGGCCGGTTCGCTTGCCCCGGACCGGCGTACAAGTGGTCGGAGACGGCCTGTATGATTCGCCGACCGGCGCCACGCCTGGGCGAGCACAACGAGAAGTACTACTGCCAGGAACTGGGCCTGTCCAGGCAGGAGCTGTCAGCCCTGAGACGGGCCGGGGTCGTATAGGAAGGAGGACGAAATGCCGGATACTCCTCTGGAAGGAATAAAGGTAATCAGCTTTGGTACTGGAGCGGTGATTCCTGACTTCGGCAAGATACTGGGAGAGCTCGGGGCTGACGTTATCAAGATAGAGTCGCGGGACAACCCTGACTTCATGAGGACTATCGGCCCCGACATGAACAACATTGCCGGTTTCAACGAGTCGAACCGCAGCAAGCGGAGCTTCGGCGTCAACCTTAAGACCGAGAAAGGCAGAGAGCTGGTCAGAGAGCTGATCAAGACCACGGACATCATTGGGGAGAACTTTCGCGGCGGTGTGATGCAGAGCCTCGGCCTCGACTATGAAAACGTACGCCGCATCAAGCCCGATATCATCTACCTGAGCAGCCAGGGTTTTGGTTCTGGAGGCCCTTACAGTGATTACCAGGCTTACGGCCCTATGCTTGCCGCGGCTTCTGGTCTGCTCTACCTGTGGGCCCACCCCACTGACCCCTACCCGGTAGGCGCAAATGTGCCGCTACCCGATCACATGGCCAGCAAACAGGCAGTGTTCGCGGTACTGGCTGCGCTCGATTACAGGCGCCGCACAGGGAAGGGGCAGTTCATTGACATGTCCCAGATAGAGGTGGCGGCTTCCCTGATAGGCGATTATTACCTGGACTACACCATAAATGGGCGGATTCCCAAAGCGGTAGGCAACCGCAGCCCATATGCTGCTCCCCACGGATGCTATCGCTGCAAAGGCGATGATTGCTGGTGCGCCATAAGCGTGTTCACCAACGATGAGTGGCAGCGGTTCTGCGAGGCCATCGGCAGTCCTGCCTGGACCAAGGAGGCCAGATTCGCCGACACGGTAAGCCGGTTGAGGAACGTCGACGAGCTGGACAAGCTGGTTGAGGAGTGGACCATTGAGCGTGACGCTACCGAGGCAATGAACACCTTGCAGGCGGCTGGCGTAGCTGCTGGGGTCTGTCAGCGCTCGGAAGACACCATAAATGACCCACAACTCAAATGGCTGAACGCACTTGTGGAGGTTGACCATCCCGTGGCGGGCAAGAGGCTCTACCCCGGCATACCGTTCAGGATGTCTGGTACCACGTTGCCCCCGAGCCGTCCAGCGCCCATGCTCGGGCAGCATACCGAGGAGATATGCCGCGAGATGTTGCGCCTATCCGAGGACGAAATAGCCAGGCTGAAGGAAGAGAAAGTCTTGGAGACGGCGTAGGCTTCGGGTCTCTGCGACGCGGGGCTGGCTGGAGCGAGGATCCACACCCGGAAACACCTCTTAGGCATGCCGTGTCCGTTGGCATGCTGGGTTAGACTGCTCAGGCAGGCTGGCGCACCGGGGTACTAACCCGGAAGAGCTTCTCCAGCCAGAGTTCCGCCCTGATGAAGCTGTCCGTCAGCCCTAGCAGCGGCGGCAGCAGCCCGATCAGACGACTGGCCAGTGCAAGCCCAGGGCCCGCCGCCGGCACCACCATTCTGGCTACGATTGGGGCGGAGCTCTCTACCAGTGGCGTCACCAGGCCAGCCGCTAGCCACAGCAGGCCCCTGATCAGCCTGGAATCGGCTGCGTGTCCCCCGAGTCTAACCAGGCTTGGAAGCGATGGTGAGAGACGCTGCACCAGTCTGATCGTGCTCTGGCGCGTGCTCTTTCGCGACATGATTTTCTGCACCGCCCCTTTGGGCAGGGAGGCCATCAGCGGATCAACCATCTTCAGCACAGGTACCATAACCGGGGCCAGGCGTACTTTCTCCAGCTCGTTCAGGATTTCGATCAAGTTTGCCATAGCTATACCCCCATGGACTCTGCTACCAGTTCAGTCAGATCCTTGACTTCGATTGACACCTTCGCCTTGCGCATCACATCAACGAAGTTCGTCTTGCAGAACGGGCACGAGGACACCAGAACGGACGCGCCGGTCTGTTTTATCAGTGGGACCTTTTCCATACCTATGTCCACTGCCAGCTCGGGATTGGATGCCTTCAGCCCTCCTCCCGCCCCGCAACACCACGCAGCATGTTCGGTCGGGTACATTTCAACCAGCCTGACACCCGGCAGCGCTTTGAGCACTGACCTGGGCTCATCGTAGATGCCCATAGCCCTGCCCAGGTGACACGGGTCATGATACGTCACTGTGGACTTTATGGAATTCTTAAACCTCAGCTTCCCGGCGGAGGCGAGTTGGGCCAGGAAGTCGGTTATATGGTGGACGCTGAAGGGCAAGTCCCCCACCATCTTCGGCCAGTCTCTGCCAATGGCCATGTAGCACTCAGCACACGGGGCGATGATTCTCCTGACACCCTTCCCTGCCAGCAGCTCCACGTTGTGTTTGATCATCTTCCTGGCCAGGTCAATATTGCCAGCCCTGAGTAGCGGCGACCCGCAGCACCACTCGTCAGGAAGGACAGCAAAGCTGACCCCGGCACGTTTCAGTATCCGGGCCGTTGACTGGGCGATTTCGCGAGTAAGGTAGGACGGAGTGCAGCCAACAAAGAGCACGGTGTCCGCAGCGTCCGGTATGCCCAGCCCATCGGCCCACTTCAGCCGGTCTGAGTGAGGCTGTCCATAGGGATTCCTGTTCTTGTCAGTGCTCTCGGCCATCTTCTTGAGAGGCTCGGGCTGTAGTCCGAGGTCGACGCAGTCTGCCCGCATCGCCTCGACAATTTCGACCGTGTGAAGAGTGTCCATCTCTGCCCCCAGTGCATTGAGGATGGGCGGTACCAGAGTCTTGAGCGCACTTCCACCTATCTTGGCCACCACGTTGCCGAAGGGCCTGCACACCTCTTCACACGAAGCGCAGGTAGTGCAGGCGAATACGCTTTCAGCGACTTCCTTGGAGTAACTCAGCGATCCCTCCAGGAGGTAGAAAGCTACGGTGTTGTGGCCCCTGGCCGAGGTATCTTCGAATCTGAGTTGGCCGTAGACAGGGCATGTCTTGTACCAACCGGCTTCGTCACACACCGTCTCCGTGCACATGGAGCAGTGGTTGCACATCCACACTTCCTGGCTGCACCGTTCGAGTCTCATTGCTCCTCCTCTAGGCCGAGGCCCAGCACCCCTGGGTTCATTATGTTGTTCGGGTCCAGAGCTTTTTTCAGGGTCTTCATGAAGGAGATATACTCGGGCTTGAGCCTCTTCATCAAGTACTGGCTCTCTTTTCCGATCCGGTAGATGGCTGCCAATCCGGTATCGAGATAGAAGTCGACTATGTCTGAGTACAGCTTCTGGGCCTTCTTCAGCTTTTCGGGGTCGCTGAAATCGACGGGCAACATGGCCACACTCTGGCATACGCCGCCGCTGGCCAGAATTTGAGGGAATATGAAGAAACGGTCCGCTCCTATCATGGGGACGCTGCCACTGAGCGCGTCGGGGTCCCTGAGCATTATCTCCAGCACACCCTCCACCACCTTGGCCCATCGAGGAAGCGGTGCTATAGAACAGGTGTCGCTGCCGTTCGGCCCCATCACCTTGCCGAAAGTGGCTCCCCCTTCCCACTCCGTGGTGTCAGTTACTGATAGGCCGAGCGCCTTCATCAAGCCTCCCACGGGCAGAGGTGTGCCGCCGAACTCCCTGGCCATCCTGTCCACGGCCTTTTTCTGCGCCCTGAAAATATCCTGGTCATAGGCTTCTGTAGTCAGGGCGACTATATCTCTCTCCCCCAGAAGAGGCCCGATTATCTTCTTGAGGGAGTCTGGCAGAGCGAAGTAGGCGATGCCCCATAGCTCGGTGACGTACCCGTACCACTCCAGCTTGAACATGAAGCCGAGCTGCGAGTCGACGTCCGGGAAGGAGTAGGCCAGATTCTCAGAGAACTCGGGGATGGGATACGTCTTGATGGTGAACTCTGTTATCACGCCAAACGCCCCGGCCCCGCCGAGGAATATGCCGACCACGTCTGGCCCGTGGCAGTACCGGTAGTACCAGTCTTTCACTTTGGTATTGGCCAGGGAACCGGTCTCTATGATATCCCCGTTTGGCAGGACCACCTGGAGGTTGAGAACGTTCTCGTTAACCCAGCCGTACTTGGGACTGTTTATGGAGAAGCAGTTGCCGCTGATGCCTCCCCCTAGGGTGCCCCCCAGGAAACCGTGGGGCCCGCGGACGCCGGTCGTGATACCCTTCTTGGCCAGCTCGTGGTGTAGCTCACCCCATCTTATCCCCGGCTGGACGCGCACGGCATTCAGCCCCTCCTGATAGTCTATCACCTGGTTCATGTCCGTCATGTCGAGTATGATGCCGCCCACGCCCTTGAGCGGGGTGGCCGCGCCGGTCATGTCCGACCCGCCTCCCCGGGCTATTATGGGCATCTTGTGCACGTTGGCGAGTTTCACGATGTCAGAGACCTGCTGGGCGGAGTGAGGTTTGACCACGATGTCCGGGGTACCATATTTGTCGGACAGCGGGTGGAAGAAGGTGCTGCCGAAGTCCTCTATGGCATAGGTCCACCTGGTGACATCGTCTGCCCGGACATACTTTCCTCCCACCACACGCTCCAGCTCTTTGGCTACGGTTGCCCTCTTGCCTTCATCCATTAGACCCCCCAAACGCAAATAGTCTGCCAGAATGGCGCCGGAAGCACAGCACAACGGTGCAAAAAAAACTACCCGGACCACGTCCCCTGGCACGAGGTCTCAATCGCGGGTAGCGTTGAAAGGGCTGACATCTCTACAAGGCTCTCAGCCTCTCCTACAGTCCCTCCTAACACCTCTGGCCCCTGGTATCCTTGCGAAAGGCTACTATCCCGCCCGAGGTATGTCAAGTGTTTGTAGCGGGCTCTTCAATTTGTGACAAAAATGTGTGGACCAAAGCCTTCATCAGGTTTTTTATTTGGTGCTATAATAAAACCACCGGGCCGAACTTCCAAAAGGGCAGGCGTGTCGATATGGTTTTGAGACACGAGTGCGCCTGGTCTGTTCGATCTGGGACTGGAATAGCCAGCGAGAGGCTTCGGAGAAATGTGGGTCACGGTGTTGGTCTTGGCCGGAGTGGTAGCCGTTACCGCTATTCTCCTTGTTGTGCCTGTGGATGTCGATTTCTCTGTTGAGAGGGAGACTGATTTCCGATCAAGAGCGCGGGTGAAGTGGATGTTTGGCCTGATCGGGAAGGAAATAGGCGGCCGACGAAACGAGAAGAAGGGCAAGCAGAAAGAGCACCGGCTGAATTTGAGGTCGCTCTTGGCCGCAATGACCACGGGTGGGTTCCCACAC
>QMOF01000052.1 GCA_003650185.1 Chloroflexota bacterium
CCCGAAGCCTTTCCACCCCGACAAGCAGCCAACGCCCCTTCAGGTCGGGAGCCTCACAGGCACCAAAAGGGACGTCTGGCTGCCGCGTGGGGCGGGGCAGGGGCCATGTGTAGGAGACCCCTTCTGGGGTCGATCAGGGTGGTGGGAGGGGGCCAGACCCACGGAGAGGCGTCGCGCCACGTTGGCACCAGACGGTCGAGCCTGGAAAGGCTCTCCTAAAGGACCCGGCGTGTGTAGGAGACCCCTTCTGGGGTCGATCAGGGTGGTGGCAGGGGGCTAGCCCCACGGAGAGGCGTCGTGCCACGTCGGCACCGGGCGATCGACCCTGGAAAGGCTCTCCTACAGGACCCGGCGTGTGTAGAAGACCTCTTCTGGGGTCGATCGGGGTGGTGGGAGGGGGCCAGGCCACGGAGAGGCGTCGTGCCACGTCGGCACCGGGCGATCGAGCCTGGAAAGGCTCTCCTACAGGGTGATGTTGGGGGTGCGTGTCGTGGTGTAAGAGGCTGGTCTGGTGGGTGTCAGGTGAGGGACCTGACACCGTGCCCAGGCGGCTATGCGACTGATGCGGGTCAGGGAGGGTGGTGGGTACCACTTCTTCACCCACCCTGTCAGACTGGCGGCGGCTTGGGTCCGGTGCAGCAGCCAGCGAACTCAGCAGCTGCAATTCTCATCCTTTCTGGTGCTGGCTGGCCAGCATGAGGGACTGACTCGCTGCCCGCACCACGCGTGGCTACTGAAGCGCACCGCAACTCACCGTCACCATGCATCAAGGGAAACTGGCGTTGCACTCCACTTGCCCTGCCAGGCCCGCTGGCAGCCCGTCCGACGGGGCTTCGCTGGATGCAAACGGGACTCAGAGACCCGCAGCGCTCTGAGTAGGTAGGAAATCATCTCCTACAGCAGGCGATGCTGTGGGACTGGCTCTGCCATGTAGTCCAGGCTCAGGAGCGTAGCCAGGACCTGGAGGGGCGAGGGATCTGGTTCAGGGCAGGGACGGGGTCTGGTATCGAGGTGGATGGTGTTCGTGCCGTGGGCCGGGAAATACGCGCTGGCGTCCTGCAAACCTGTAAATATGTATTGTCCGCTCCGGCTGCCCCAATTGGCGTCGCCACCTGCGCTGCTGTCACACCCTATCCCTGTGTCACCGGGGCAGACCCCGCGTTGCGCCCCCTCCCCACCCACACGCGTTGAGGCACCGCCCGGCGATAGCACCACCTCTATCTGGTCCACAGCCACACCAGCCGACCCATCCGCATCCATTACCATCAACGTCACCGTATACAGTCCTTCCCCTGCGTAGGTATGCTCTGCGCATATTCCCTGGGCGCTGGTACCATCACCGAAGTCCCACAGGCGCGAGACAATGTCGTCGTAAGAGATCGAGCACCCGCTGAAGCCAACTGTTAGCGGGGACCCCTGGTCTGGCAACATGGAGAAACGGCAGTCCGGACAGCTATCGAGAACCACAATGCAGTCGGTCTTCAGAACGGTATCGGCGCTGCCATCGACCGCGGTGACAGTCAGCGTCACCGAATAGGTCCCCTGCTGGGTATAAACGTGGCTGGGGCTGGGTTCGGTGCTTGTGGAGCCATCGCCGAAGTCCCACAGCCATGAACTAACCACATCGCGCGAGACAGACGCATCCGTGAACTGCACAGTGAGGGGTTCACTTCCCTCCGTCGGTCCGGCCAGGAAATCGGCCTCCGGCAGTGGTCTGGACTCGGTAATGAAAGACCAGATCGGTCCTTCTGCCGTCTGCCCCTGGCTGTCGTAAGCCACCACCTTCCACCAGTACCGCGTGTTGTATTCGAGCGTGCCTGGGTGGTATGTCGTCCCCATCTGTCCTGGCGACACCAGCGGCGGAGTGTCGATTGGGCCGAAGTAGACATGGTAGGTAACCGGGCCGCTGTCATCCTCAGCGGCATGCCCCCCGGCCCAGCGCAGCCCGGCATCAACGGGCACGCCTGTCGCCCCGCCCATAGGATACGGATCATAAGGCGCAAGAAGCGGGCTCAGTAACCTGCCGGGCAGAATGAAGTCCCGGTGCACCACCTCTCCCTCACGCACGTCGAAACGCGCTCCTGCCGACAGGTAAGCAGGCGCCGACGCGGTGACAGTGTAGCTGCCCGGTGGAACGTCCTCGAGAGTATAGCTGCCGTCAGCCCCAGTGGTTACTTGCCTGACGCCGTCGGTCACTGTGGCCCCTTCGATGGGTGCCGCACCCATGTCCTTCACCAGCCCCCGAATGCAACCGCCCGATGAGAAATCCAGGTCGAAATCTACTTCGACCACCTCGCCCGCAGCAAGGGTGACCCTCTGCAAGCGCGTTGGATAACCTCTCGCGGATACAACCACGTCGTGTGTGCCAGGCGGCACGCCGGGGATGACGTAGTTCCCACCAGTGTCGGTGAAGTCCTCACGGGAGCCAGCCTTCACTGAACACTCACAGTAGATGGGACGTCCGGTATCAGCCTCCCTCACCTGCCCTCTGATGGCGCCCAGTGTCGGCACGCTGGCCGTGACTGCTTTGTACGCATTGATCAGGCCGTACTGGACATCGGCGCCGGTGTCCGTGCAGGTGCTCTCAATGACATACCTGACCTCGTCATTCAAGAGGCCGTCTTCGCTGCTGTCTGTGACGGAGGCAAACAGGAGCGCCGCCAACCCAGCTACATGTGGCGACGCCATGGAGGTACCGCTTTGATAACCATAGCCACCATCTTTCCAGGTCGACCAGATACTCTCACCGGGAGCGGCAACGTCTACCCAGTCGCCATGAGCCGAAGCAGGCATCAACGAGTCACCGGGCGCGTTGCTGGTGCCAGCTACTGCGATGACCTCAGGGTAGCGGGCCGGGTAGCATGGCCGGGGGCTCCCGTGGTTCCCGGCCGCTGCCACCAGCACCACGCCGTGACTCCAGGCATAGTGAACGGCGTCCTCGATGGCAGTCGAGGGCAGATAAGTCCCCAGGCTCATGTTGATGACGTGCGCCCCGTCATCCGTGTCGGGGTCACCGTCTGGCCCGTTTGTGGCCCACAGGATACCTTCGGCTATTGCTGCGCCACTGCCGTGGCCGTCATCCCCCAGGATCTTCACATTCATCAGGCTGGAGTGGTAACCCAGCCCGGCTACGCCGACGCTGTTGCTGGTAATCGCGGCGGCGATGCCAGCAACATGGGTGCCATGCCCGTATACATCGTCTACCGTGTCACTGTCACTGAGGTTCTGGCTGACTGTAACCTTGGCCCCCAGGTCGGGGTGGTCCAGGTCGATGCCCGAGTCCAGCACTGCGATCCGGATGCTGGGGCTACCTTGGTTGTGTTCCCAGGCTTCCAGCGCCTTCACTGTGAGCATGTTCCATTGTAGCCCCAAGTGCGGGTCGTCGGGCGGTGCCTGGGGGAAGTCCAGGACACTGACCACCGGATTGGGTTCGGCGTACTCCACCTGCGGATGGGCCACATAGGCGTCAATACAGCGCAGCAGTGCCCCTGCGGAGACTCGCACCACCTGCACACCGATCTCCGGCATCTCATCTACTACCTCGGCGCAGTTCTGCCGATGGATCTTATCTATTTCCGCCCTATCGGTACCTGGGCGGAACTTCACCACGATCTCCTCAAAGGCCGTCTCCAGATGGTCAACGCCCGAGGCCACAGCAACGCCACTGGAACCAAGAAGCAGGCCCAGAGCCAAACAGAGTATGAACAGGCGCACCAGGAATCTCAGCGTTCTTTGCACGTCTCACCACCACTTGGTCTGCGGTTTTCCACCTGACCGTCCCATCGAGGCAGACCACGCCCGGGTCACCCGGTCAGCAGCAGTGTACAGGCGTCGCCTAACCGAGGGGTCTCAACCGAGGCCGGCCCCATTGCAGAGCACTCCCTGGCAGCATCATAGATGTCACAAAGGGGTAACAAACACCCCTCTTTTGAGGGTTTGCACCAACATGAAGTTGGTGGCGACACCGTTGTTGGAGTTGTTTGAACACTACTATCATCAACCGTGGCAACAAGCTTATCGCTGTGGCTGGCCAAACTCTTTGTTGGAGGGCAGAATGGCAAAGTTATCACATCGCAGATGGCTCAAGCTCCTATCCCCCCTTCTCATCACCGCCATGCTACTCACCTCCCTGACAGTCTTCCCCACCTCAGTGTCAGCCTTCACTGCTACCCTGGCCGAAGAGAGCACAGGGTCTTTGGGAGGCTCGCGCTACCTGCTGGGCGAGTGGATCTCGTTCACCGGACAGGTCAGTTTCGCAGACGGGGAGGAGGCTGACATCGAAAGTGTCAGCTTCATTGTGGACGGGCCCGAGCCCCTGGAGATGCAACTACCGGTCGAAGAGGGCTCATACAGCTATCTCGACGGCAGACTCCTGGTGACCGTGACCTGGACCAACATGGTCAGCTACGGTTATGAGTACGGGTACTCTCTCGAAGGCGGCACGGGCGGCGGCAGCATCAACTACGAGGTGCTGTTGCGACCACCGTACCTTCTTTCCAATCCGGATGCCGAGCTGCCTGAGACCGACCTGGCCTGGGAAATCTCCGACCTGAGCGGACTGTCCTCCACCAGAAAACCTCAGGGAATCGCCAGCGACGGCACCAATCTCTATCTGCTGGTAGACGGCACCAGCCGGGACCTCATCATCAAGACCGACATTAACGGCAACGTCCTCGACTCCTTCAATGGCCCCAACAAGAACACCCGGGGCATCACCTACCTGGACGGCTACCTGTACGTCTACGCTGACGACTATCAGAGGGTGTTCGACGTTGTCGATGAGGAACCAGAGTACGATCAGTGGGTTGATCGCTACAGGCTCTCCATCGCCGACAACTGTGATAGTGCCCTGGTCAGCGGCACGCTGGTAGTGACCGTAGATGGTGAGGTCACGGACGTCACCTACTACAGCGACAACAGAGAGTTTGAAATCGACCAGAGTGAGATCTGGGACTCAGATGCCGTGCGCGGACCGGATGTGGTCAAGCTGGATGATACCACCTACCACATGTGGTACTACTCCGACGCCGGCATGGGTGGAATGGAGAAAATTGGCCATGCCACCTCTACCGACGGACTGACCTGGACCAAGGACAGTGCTAATCCCGTCCTCGTTCCGGGCGACACCGGTGCCTGGGATGACGGCGGTGTTCTCCACCCGAGCGTGGTCTATGACTCCGACACAAGCACCTTCCACATGTGGTACATAGGCTACAGCGGCAGCGTGCGCCAGGTGGGACACGCCACCTCCAGCGACGGCGCCACTTGGACAAAGGATGAGAACAACCCGGTGATGTCCCCGGGCGATGCCGCCGCTTGGGACAACTCCGCGATCCACTCGGTGGACGTCATCGCCAATGGCTCATTTTACGAAATGTGGTATGCAGCCAGCAGCGACTACGATTTCTCCACCAAGATCGGATATGCCTACTCTGATGATGGAGTAACCTGGCAAAAGCTGGAGGCCAATCCCGAGAATCTGACCAACAACGCCGCCGCCGAGGAGACCAGTCCATCCTGGTCGCCTGACGGCACCCAGATCGCTTACGAGCGCGACGGCGACATCTGGATAATGGATGCCGATGGCTCCTCGCTGTTCATCGACATCGGAGGCAAGGAGCAGGACCCCGCCTGGTCACCAGATGGGACCACCATAGCCTTTGCCTCCGATGTCACCGGCAACTTTGAGATCTGGAAGGCCGACGTAGCCACTGCGACGGCGACGCAGGTTACATTCAGACCGGACAACGGCGATGGGGTCCCCATTCATGATGTCGAGCCGACATGGTCGCCCGACAGTGCCAAGATCGCCTTTGCCTCCTCCGACCCGTGGGGCACACCGAGCGACTACGATATCTGGGTGGTCAATGCAGACGGTACCGACACCGACATGCTCCACGAGACCCCCTCGGCATGCCGCGAGCCCGCCTGGTCGCCCAACGGCAACTGGATTGCCTTCAGCGAAGATAGCAACATCCGTGTGTTCCAGCCGATGGCCGGCGGTGGGTCAACGAACCACAATAACCTTACTAACGACTTCATGGCCACTGATACAGACCCCGCCTGGTCGCCGGACGGCAACCGTGTGATGTTCAGCAGGAACGGCGACCTGTGGGTTCTGGACTTCAATAGCTTTGAGCCGTGGAACTCCGGTGTTCCCGACCCATTCAACGAAGTCAATGGCTCCCAGCAGACGGAGCCTGCCTGGTCGCCGTCAGGCGAACAGATCGCGTATGCCTCCGACCAGACAGGAGACAGTGATGTCTGGGTGATAGGGACCATGGCCAACCCAATCATGACACCCGACGAGTGGTGCTGGGAGGAGAATGGAATCTTCTCGCCCACCGTTTTGCTGGATGGCAGCACCTATCACATGTGGTATGCCGGCATCAACAACATGGACGAGATCCGAATCGGGCATGCAACGTCCACGGATGGCAAGGGCTGGAACAAGGATGGCAGCAACCCGGTGTTCAATACCGAGTGGCACGACTTCAACTGGGAAGACGGCGACGTCACCGCCCCAGATGTGCTCAAGACCACCAGCTACCAGATGTGGTACGAAGGCAGAAACTGGGACGGCAACGTGGTGGCCATTGGCAAAGCCAGCTCCTTCAACGGGAGCACCTGGTCACGCAACCCGGCCAACCCGGTCCTTCAGGAGGGACTCCAGGGTGCGACCGTGCTGGCCTCCTACAGCTACACAGCTACGTGGCCAGAACACAGTATAGTGAAGATAGACGCCACCGACGGCTCGTACGTCAACCACTTCCACTCGCCCAACTGGGAGAAGCTGGGCGGCCTGGCCACCGACGGCGCAGAGCTCTACGCCTGCCGCCAGCAGTGGGGTAACGAGGTGTACCAGATCAACCCCGACGACGGCTCGTACGTTTCCCAGTGGCTCAATTCCGACAAGGGGTACTGGGTAGACGGTGGCGATGCCCTGGCCTACAAGGACGGTGACCTATACTACGGTAAGGGTGGCGCTGTCTACGTCATAGACTGGGACACCACCAACATCTACGAGAAGTATGATACCGGGCTGACCGGTATCAATGGCCTCACCTTTGTTGGCGACGTGCTCTACATCGGTGCCTCGCTGAGCCCGGGCAAGATATACAAGAGCGCCCTGCCCGGCACCGTTGAGAAGAGCACCATCGGCGACTACGAAGCCTGTATCGAGGTTGTCGGCGAGGCAACCGTCACCAGCGACCCTGTGGCCTTCAGCCTCGAGGCACTCTCTGAGCCCGTCGACCTGATGGTCACCTCACCTGAAGACGGATACGCCAGCGACAGCCCGGATATCACCATCGCTGGCACGGTCAACGATCCATCCATCGACTACGTCCAGGTGGGGATCGCCCTCCCATCAACAATGCTGGTGGATGACGACATGGAGAGCGGTGACTCCGTCACTGGGGACGGTGCTTTCCACAAAGAGGGCGTGCCTGGCGAAGGCTGGATGGTCTACGCGGACAAGAATCTGTGGCACCTTTCAGACCAGCGCTCCTTCAGCGGTGCACAGTGCTGGGCATACAACAACCCCGATGGCTGGGGCTTCAACACTCCAGGGTTCGCCAATGCGGGAGCCATCGTGTCCGAGCCCTTCAACATCGGACAGGACTGCCAGCTTAACTTCTGGACCTCGTGGGACACCGACTCCTGGGTTGAGGTCGACCGGAAGCTCATAGACATCTATGTTGACGGTGAATGGCAGCCATTGGCCTACATCGTCGACGGCGACTGGTACCCCGACCCATTTGGAGGAAGCCGCCAGAGGATCATCGTCCCCATGGCATGGATGTGGAAAGATCCCATGGCCGGGCCTTTCTCTGGAGATGACCCGAACTGGAACTGGTACGAGGTGAGCGTCGACCTGGGTATGTATGCAGGTGCCACCGATGCCCAGATACGGTTCAGGTTCGACTCAATGGACGACTGGATGAACGACTTCGAGGGCTGGTACATAGACGACGTCACCGTCGAGGGTGCTGGCTTCAAGGGGATCAACGCCGAGGTAGTCGACCTCGCCTTCTCCACCAGCTATACACTGGCCGAGGGCTATAACGAGATCACCGTTACTGCCCAGAGCGGCTACATACCCGGAGCGGAGGGCAGGGACTCGGAGACCCTTACCGTCTCGCTGGACACCACCGGCCCCGTCATTGACCTGGACGAACTGCCACATAGCACCGGCCAGGGTAGCATCGAGCTGTCCGGTACGGTCTACGAGCTGAACTTTGACAACCTTGTCGTGAAGATCAACGACAAGCCATTCTACACGCTTACTGACATACCGGATGGGCAGGAGGCGCCCGAGTGGACGTTCTCCACCCAGATTTCCCTGTTCGAGGGAGAGAACGTCATCGTGGCAACGGGGACGGACGCTGCTGGACTGACTGGCAGCGACACGGTGAGCATCATCCGCGATTCCACGCCGCCCACGATCGAGGTACTTCCGACTGTCTACTTCCTGGGCGAGACGGCGGCAAGGCCGGGAGACCTGCTACTCTTCCAGGTCAACGTCACTGACCTGCCACCCGAGGGCACGGACTACGAACCTTCCGGCGTCTCCGAGGTCATGCTCGATCTCCCTGGCAGTGACTCCGGTGAAGGGGAAGGTGATCGCAACTGGTTTATTCCCGTCAACGAGCTGCCCGAGGCCATCACCGATCAGTGGGGCACCACTGGCGAGTACGTCATGCCCATGCGTCTGCCAGACGATGCTCCCCCGGGGACCTACTCACTCCCCATCAGGGCCACCGACAACGCAGGCAATGAGGCCACCGGTACGGTCACTGCCCTGATCGTCTCCACTCTCTCCGCCTACAACATCTACCTGATGCCGGAGTGGAACCTCATCTCGCTGCCGCTGATACCTGACGACAACGATATCGGCAACCTGCTCGGCAGCGTGAGGGGAGTTGAGTCAGTGTGGTACTACGATGCGGCCAGCGCAACCTGGCAGGTCTACACCACTGGCGATGCGCCCGACAGCCTGACCACCATGGAGACGGGCAAGGGCTACTGGGTCTACATGAATGAGGAAGACTTCGAGTACTCCGCGCCACTCGACTATGGGCTGCCGCCAACGCCAGCCCCGATCAAGTTCAGCTACACCGGGCAGGTGCTGGAGCCGGCAACAGCCCCGCCTACCTACTCTCTGGAACCCGGGTGGAACCTCATCGGTCTGCACTCGGAGAGAGCAAAAGAGGTAAGTCTATACCTACGCCCGGTTACCGTCCCGCAGCAAGTCTGGGCCTCTCTACTCCAGTACGACAACTACATCAGCTTCGAAATGGGCGAGGAGGAAGGAGAGGGCGGAGCAGAGATTTACCTCGGCTGCTTCAGGACTCTGCTGGATACCGACAGCATGGAACCCGGTAAGGGCTACTGGATCTACCTGGTCGAGCCAGGCGAAGTGGTAGCTCAGCCGTAAACGATGGCAGAGGGGGGACCTGGCAACCACGGTTGCCAGGTTCTCCTCAAATGGGAGAACACCCCCCTCTTGGCAAGCCCGGTGCTTCGGGCTGCGAAGAGGGGGGGCTGCTTACCCGGTCACGGCGAACCGGAAGAAGAATAGGGGGAATGGTGAAATCGCCTCGCTTGAATCATAAGGGAGGGCCATCTTATGAGTGACTCCAGGCTATGGAAGTTATCCGGCATCCTTATCGCACTCTGCGTGCTCGCCGCGCTCTTACCGTCACCAGTGGCCGCTGTACCCCAGATAGGAATGCAGTTCTACGGAGAAGTGCGCATCGGCGGCGAGCCAGCTTCAGGTACCCCCGATGGCGTCGTGATCGAGGCGAAGATCGATGGCACCGCCTATTCCAATACAACCACCAGCAGCGGCCGGTATGGCTACGATCCCGTTTTCGTTGTTCCCGGCGACGACCCCGACACACCCGGAAAGGAAGGTGCCACGGAAGGTGACCTCATAGCGTTCTACGTTGGCGGAACCGCAGCCACTACAGCCCGGTTCACCAGCGGAGCATCGGTGGAGCTGCACCTGGAAGTCACTGAGCTGCCCGCGCCGGTGGTGGTTGTTGGCAGTCCCAATGGCGGCGAGGCATGGGCCGGCGGGACGGATCACGCCATTACCTGGGTGACCATTGACAGCGACAAGAGCACAGTAGACATCGATTACTCGACCGACGGCGGCGACACATGGGACTCCGTCGTAACCGGCCTGGCCGACACCGGCAGCTACACCTGGACTGTGCCCACCATCAACACCAGTAGCGCCAAAGTCAGAGTCACCGCCACCGATGATAGTGGAAACGACGGCAGCGATACCAGCGACGCAGCCTTCACCATCGACTCTGTTGCGCCCGCGATCTCCAGCGTTCAGGTGTCAGACATCACCCAGACAGGGGCCACCGTATCGTGGTCAACCAGCGAGGCAGCTACCAGCCAGGTAGAGTATGGCCTCACTGACTCTTATGGCACGGCCACCAGTCAGACCTCGACCTTGAGCACCAGTCACAGTGTGTCGTTGAGTGGTCTCACCCCCGGCACGACCTATCACTGCAGAGTAGTTTCCGTGGACCTTGCCGGGAATACCTCAACATCGGTCGATCATACCTTCGACACCCTGTCCGGAGTTGCCACCATAGCCATCACAAATGTCGCTGCCACCAGCGTTACACCGACCAGCGCCACCATCACTTGGAGCACCGATGTGGCAGCGGACAGCCAGGTGGAGTACGGCTTGACCACGAGCTACGGGGCCGCCAGCCCTCTGTACCCCAGTCTAACTACCGAACACCGCGTCTCACTGACCAGCCTGTCACCCAACAGCACCTATCACTACAGGGTGAAGTCAAGCGGGGCCGTATCTGGCGATTATACCTTTGAGACAGGCGGGGAAACCGTACCGCCGACAATATCAAGAATCACAACCAGCAGTATCACCGTCACGACTGCCGTCATCACCTGGAGCACCCATGAGCCCGCCACCAGCCAGGTGGTGTACGACGATACCTCCCACGGGGCTGGTGCTCCTGAGCAGTACACCTGCAGTTCGCCCTTGAATCCAGACATGGTCATCCATCACGGAATGGGGCTGGCCGGTCTCTCGGCCAGCACAACGTACTACTGCAAGATCGTGTCCAAGGACGCGTGTGACAACCAGGCGGTCTCTGAAGAATTCAGCTTCACCACGGAGGCAGACACAGTGGGCCCTGCTACCCTTGCTGCCACTGCGTCCGCTATCACCACCACAACAGCAATCATCTCATGGAATACCGATGAGCCTGCCACCAGCCAGGTGGTGTACGACGACACCTCGCACGCATCCGGCACGGCGGCTGATTACTCGGAGAGCACCTCCGTGAGGACTGCGCTCCTTCTCAGTCGCAGCATGGGCCTGGCAGGTCTCTCACCCGACACTACCTATTATTACCGCGTCATATCAGCGGATGCCTCCGGCAACCAAACGGTGTCCGCCGAGCATAGCTTCGCCACTCTGGCCGACACTGCGGCTCCTGTGATATCAGGTGTCACCGAGTCAAACGTGAACCTGACCAGCGCCATTATCCTGTGGAACACGGACGAACTGGCCACCACCAGGATAGTGTACGACAGCGCGCCACACGGCAGCGTCGGTGATTATCCCTTCAGCGCGCCTCTGCCTGCTGATTCAACGGCAGACAGCACCAACCATGGTGTAGCACTGGTCGGGCTCACTCCGGACACCTTCTACTACTACAGGGTGATCTCTGAGGACGCGTACGGCAATGAGACGGTGTCCATCCAG
>QMOF01000053.1 GCA_003650185.1 Chloroflexota bacterium
CCTGCACGTCAACTGCTACATCACCAAGCCAGTCGACCTTGACCAGTTCATGAACCTGGTGAGGGCGATCGAGGACTTCTGGCTGGCGATGGTCAAATTGCCCAACGCACACGGAGGTGGGCTATGATGCCAGCATCCTCATAGTTGGCTGACTCAGGAGTACTCCGCGGACTCAAGAGGCACCCAGATCGGCATTGGCGCCGAGGGGGGAGGAAAGCGATGAATATCAGGAGTATGGGGAGACCAGCACAGATATTGCTGGTGGAGGACAGTCCCCAGGATGTGCAGCTCATAGAAAATGCCCTCACGGGCACCGTCGTGCGGAGCACTCTGTATGTTGCGAGAGATGGGGTAGAGGCCCTGGACTTCTTGTACCGTGAGGGTGGCTATGCCAACGCACCCCGTCCAGACCTGATCCTGCTGGACTTGAACCTGCCACGGAAAGATGGTCGCGAGGTATTGGCCGTCATCAAAGCCGACGAAGAACTGAAAAGAATACCGCTGATCGTCTTCACCGTCTCCAACTCGGAGGAGGACATCATAAAGGCGTACGACCTCCACGCCAACTGCTATATCACCAAGCCAGTCGACCCTGACAGCTTTATCGCCCACGTCAGGTCCATACAGGATTTCTGGTCCTCCTGGGTCGAGCTGCCACCGAACAGAAGAAGAAATGGAAGACGAAAGCCTTAATGTCCTGCTGATCGAAGACAACCCGGGCGATGCCCTCCTCATCAGGAAAGTGCTGGATGAGGTGGACAGCGCCAGCTTCCGCCTGGAAACCGTAGACCGGCTGTCGACGGGGTTGGGAGAGCTGAATGGGCGAAAAGTGGATGTCATATTGCTTGACCTGTCGCTGCCTGACAGCCAGGGCATTGACACCTTCGTCAGGGTCTACTCGGAAGCCCCAGAGGTGCCAATAGTGGTGCTCACTGGTCTTGATGACGAGACTCTCGCGGTCGAAGCGGTGCGGCAGGGAGCCCAGGACTACCTGGTGAAGGGGCGTGCAGACAGCAATGTGTTGGCGCGCTCCATGCGCTACGCCATCGAGCGCAAGCGGGTGGAAGAGCGGCTCCAGGAGCTTTACGAGAAAGAAAGGAGGCTGCGGGAAGAGCGGGAAGCCGAGATAAACAAGCGGGTGGAGTTTACCAGGGCGCTGGTGCACGAACTGAAGACCCCGCTGACCTCAGTGATGGCGTCCAGTGAGCTGCTTATGTCGGAGCTCAAGGCTGGCCCGCTGCTCAAATTGGCCGAGAACCTGTACCGCGGTGCCTGCAATCTCAACCGACGTATTGATGAGCTGCTCGACCTGGCTAGAGGGGAGCTCGGCATGATCCAGCTGTCCTGCAAGCCGCTGGACATTGTCCGCTTGCTGCACGCGGTGGCCGAAGACATGGCCTTGGCCTTCGCCAGCCACGGTCAGTCACTCCGCCTGGATGTGCCGTCAAGGCTCCCGCTGGTGTGGGCTGATGAGGAGCGCCTGGAGCAGGTGGTGGTCAACCTGTTGAATAACGCCTGCAAGTTCACGCCCGAGGGTGGCACGATAACTCTGAGAGCGCTCGAGGATGGAGCACGCCTGATAGTCGAAGTAGAGGACACGGGCTCGGGAATAGACGAGAACGAGCAAAAGAGGCTCTTCGACCCCTACAACCGACTCGAGAGCGACCGAGAGCGTCTCAGTGGGCTGGGTCTGGGGCTGAGCCTCTGCAAAATGCTGGTTTCACTGCACGGTGGGGATATCTGGATCAAGAGCCGCAAGGGCAGTGGCAGCACCTTCAGCTTCTCAATTCCTTTGAACAGGATGCCGCAGGGTCAGGAGAATGCTGAAACAGGAGACGCCTATGAAAGTGCTGATGATTGAGGATGACTCTGAAATTGTGGAAACGGTCTCGCTAGCTTTCCAGATAAGGTGGCCTGATGCCAAACTGGTCTCCACGCACCTGGGGCAGGCAGGCGTCGAATTGGCAGAAAGCGAGTCTCCCGACATTGTGATCCTTGACCTGGGGCTCCCCGACATAAGTGGCTTTGACGTACTGAAACAGATACGCCTTTTCTCTTCTGTGCCGGTGCTTGTTCTGACGGTCAGGTCAGAAGAGGCCGACATAGTGAAGGGGCTGGAGTGGGGGGCCGACGACTACCTGGTCAAGCCTTTCAGGCAACTGGAGCTGCTGGCCAGGGTAAAAGCTCTTACACGGCGCAAGAGTCCTCCGGGAGAGGACGCCAACCTTGTCTATGGACCGCTTCGCCTCAATCCGTCCACCCGGCAGCTTTACTACGGTGACAAAGAGATAAGCCTCACCTGTACTGAAGGTCACATCCTTCATCACCTGATGAGGAACGCGGGCCACGTAGTGACCCACTCCAGCCTGGCTGAGGCCGTGTGGGGGGAGGACTACGAAGGGGCCACGGACAGTCTCAAGGTCTATATCCGGCGGCTTCGCGAGAAGATCGAGGCGGACCCCAGCCACCCTCAGTTTATTCTAGCCAGATCCGGCGTAGGCTACCTGCTGACAAAGCCGGGCTAGACAGGATGCCTCCCGTTGCCCATTCTCGAGCATAGCCTGAGCAACCTCACCGGGCTCCGCGGCACCATTTGGGTGTCTGCACCCGTTCAAAGTCGGTAGAGCCCCCGTTGCCCCAGGCAGACCCGCGGGTTATGATCGTTCGTGAATTTCGTCGGGTGCATATATCTGCTGGCGTCCGAGGCTGTCTGGGCAGGGCTGCAAGAGCCTCTGACGTGAGGCCGCGCGGGTACACCGAAGCATGATCGACAAGGTACGCGGATTGAAGCTGAGACTGGTGCTTTGCCGCGGCCGCCGGAACTGACAGGCCAGGGCCTGCACCCAGTGTGACTGGCAAGAATGAACAAAACGGGAAGAGTGTCGGTGCTAAACGGGGATGCAACGTTGGCCGACAGAGTGACCACCGGGAGTCCCGCGCTGGGGCCCGACGTGATATATCAGAGACTGGTTGAGAGAAGCAGCGATATTCCCTACGTGACCGATATTAACGGCACTGTGACTTTCATCGGGCACCAGGTAGAGGTCTATGGTTACATAGCCGAGAAGCTTGTCGGGCGCAACCTGGTGGAACTGGTGTATCCCGAGGACCTGGGCAAAGTCATGAATGACTTCCAGCAGGCGGTGGAATGCGGCGTGGAATCGGTGACCACGTTCCGTGTCAACACCCCGACAATGGGGGTGAGGTATTTCGAGGACAACGGTAGCATCCTCCGTGACCAGGATGGGCGGATCCTTGGTACCAGCGGGTTCTTGAGGGACATCACCCAGCGCCGGCAGACCGAGGAAGCCCTGAAGCAAGCCCGCGACGGACTGGAAAAGCGGGTAAAGGAGCGCACCGCTAAGCTGGCCGCAGCCAACGAACAACTGAAGCAAGAGATTGCCCAGCGTCACCGGGTCGAACAGGCGCTGAGGGAGAGTGAGGAGAGGTTCAGGAGCATCTTCGCCGAATCGCCTATCGGCATCATTCTCTACAGACCAGATGGGACCTTCTTAAGCATGAACAAGGCCTGCATGGCGATATTTGGCATAGCTGATGTCGCACGGGCACGCGCTATCAACCTGTTCAATGGACCGCTCGTGCCGGAGAATGCCAGGGAGATGCTACAGCAGGGCAAGACGCTCAGGTGGGATGGCCTGTTTGACTTCGACCTGGTCAAGCAATCCGGCCTCTACCAGCCGGCAAAAGCGGGACCCCTGTATATTGAAGTGTCCATCACGCCGCTGGGATTGGAGGGCAAAGGATCGCTAACGGGCTACCTGGTGCAGGTCCAGGACATCACCGAGCGCAAGCAGGCAGAGGAAGCACTGCGTCAGAGCGAGCAACTGTACCGCCTGCTCGCCGAGAACATAACGGACGTCATCTACTGTACGGACATGAACGGGCGGCCGACGTATATGAGCCCATCCGTCACGCGCCTGCTGGGATACAGCGTCGAGGAGGCCATGAGTCGCACCATGGAAGAGGGCCTGACGCCAGCCTCTCGCGACACCGCCATGAAAGACCTGGCAACCGAGATGGCGCTGGACTACAAAGAGGGCCAGAGCGGGGCGAGAGTGCGGCGACGGGAGCTTGAGTTCTATCGTAAGGACGGCTCCACTGTGTGGGCGGAGGTCACCGTGTCCTTTCAGCGCGATGCGGAGGGAAGGCCCATCGCCATCCTGGGCGTGATGCGCGACATTACCGAGCGCAAGCGCGATGAGGAGGAGCTGAGGGAGGCAATGCTGAAACTCTCGCGCTCCAACGCTGAGCTTGAACGCTTCACTTACATTGCCTCCCACCATCTTCAGGAGCCGCTCCGTCAGGTAACCAGCTACGTTCAGCTACTGGCGCAGCGTCTCGAGGGCAAGATCGATTCCGATGCTAGCGACTTCATGGCCTACGCTGTGGAAGGTGCCCATCGCATGCACCGACTGATAAACGATTTCCTCGCCTACTCACGCCTGGGTCTACATAGCAAGGCATTCAAACCCGTTGACTGTGAGGCTGTTCTGTACGAGGTGTTGGGCATTTTGAGAGGTGCCATAGAAGAAACCTCCGCTGCGATCACCCACGGCGCCTTGCCCACAATTATGGCTGATGGCGAGCAACTGACGCAGTTGTTCATGCAGCTACTGAGCAACGCAATCAAGTTTCGCGGCGACGAGCCGCCGGAGGTCCATATCTGGGCCGAGGAGAGTGAGAGCGAATGCGTATTCTCAGTGCGTGACAACGGTATTGGCATAGCTCCGGAGTTCTTCGACAAGATATTCCTGGTATTTCACCGGCTGCATAGCCCGACGAAGTACTCCGGCACCGGCATTGGCCTGGCGATCTGCAAGAAGGTTATCGATTACCATGGTGGAAGAATCTGGGTGGAATCGGAGCCCGGCAAGGGCAGCACATTCCATTTCGCAATACCGAAGCGAGGTGAGGTGCAATCATGAGCACGGTGGAGAACGGCAAGCCAATCGAGATACTGCTGGTTGAGGACAACCCGGGAGACGTGCGTTTGACTCGAGAAGGCCTCAAAGAGGGCAAGATGCGCAACAACCTTCACGTGGTCGAAGATGGCGAGGAAGCGCTGGCTTTCCTTAGGAAGGAAGGCCGATACGAGGATGCTCCTTCGCCGGACCTGATCTTGCTCGACCTGAACCTGCCAAAGAAAGATGGACGTGAGCTGCTGGCTGACATCAAGGGTGACGAGAACCTAAAGCGCATCCCGGTGGTGATCCTGACCACCTCCAAGGCCCACGAAGACATTCTCAGGACCTATGACCTGCACGCAAACTGCTACATCACCAAGCCGGTTGACCTGGAGCAGTTCATCAACGTGGTGAAATCCATCGAGGACTTCTGGCTCACCATTGTGAAGCTGCCCTACGCCAAAGACGAAGCACTAATAGGCACAGGCACACCCGGCCAATAGCCGAAGTAGGCAAAAAACAGACGTCTCCGCCCGTGGGCCTGTTAGTCGTCGAGCGATACCGGCTAGGTCGACCACAGCCAGGAGCAGACCAGGGCCAGCCCGCAATCGCCCCAATGTGTTACACCACGGTATAGCCTAGCCCTTTGCTGCCTTCTTCTCCTCTTCCACCAGGACCCGGCGCAGTACCTTGCCGATGGGTGACTTGGGCAGCTCTTCTCGGAACTCTACCAGCCTGGGTACCTTATAGCGGGCCAGACGTTCGCGACAGAATCCGGTGATCTCGTCGGGCGTGGCACTCTCACCGTCCTTGAGCACGACACACACCTTCACCGTCTCGCCACGGTAGGGGTCCGACACTCCATAGCACACGGCCTCTCTGACCTTAGGGTGCTCGTAGAGGACTTCTTCGATCTCTCTCGGGTATATGTTGTAACCCCCGGCCAGGATCATCTCTTTCTTGCGGTCAACGATGCTGAAGTAGCCGTCCTCATCCATCTTGGCCAGGTCACCGGTGTAGAGCCAGCCATTGCGCAGCACCATCTCGGTTTCGTCCGGCCGGTTCCAGTACCCTTTCATCACTTGAGGCGCCCTGATGACCAGCTCTCCGACCTCTCCCACTGGCATCTCCTTGTCACCGGTCTCCATGTCCATGATCTTCGCCTCGACGTCGGGAAAGGGCACGCCGATGCTGCCCACTTTTCTCATCCCGACCAGGGGAGTGCAGTGGGTTACTACTGGAGCCTCGCTGAGGCCATACCCCTCGACCAGCTTGCCTTGAGTAATCTCCTCGAACCTCTGCTGCACCTCCACAGGGAGAGGGGCAGCACCGCTGACGCAGGCCCTGATGGAACGCAGATCGTATTTCCGCACCTTTGGATGGTTGTTCAGGGCCACGTACATGGTTGGGACGCCGGGAAAGAAGGCAGGCTTGTATTTGCTGATGGCCTTGAGCACCTGTCCTGTCTCAAAGCGGGGCTGCAACACCATGGCGCTGCCAGTGAGCACCGCGAAATGCATCACGGTGACCATTCCGTAAACGTGAAACAGTGGCATGACCCCCATTACCACCTCTTCTCCCTCTTTGAGAGAGATGGGAGCGCCCCAGGCCCTCATCTGGTATACGTTGGCAAGCACGTTGTGGTGTGTAGCCACTGCCGCCTTGCTCACCCCGGTAGTACCCCCCGTGTACTGGAACATGGCCACATCCTGCCAGTTCGTGCTCACGGGCGGGGGCGTGGCTTGAAAGCGGCGGAGCAGGCCCTGGAATGAATAGGAGTCCCTTGCCCCAGAAATGTCAGCGCGGTGCCCTTCCTTGCGCTCCCGGAAGAGGGTGAACAGCAGCCGGGTAAGCGGAGGTAGGTACTCCTTGATATTGGTCACGATGAGGTTCCTCAACCCGGCGCGGTCCTTCAGATTGGCGACCGTGCGATAGAAGAGGCTGAGAAGAATGACAGTCTCCGCGCCGCAGTCCTTGAACTGGTACTCCATCTCCCGCGGCGAGTACAGCGGGTTCGTGGCTACCACGATGCCCCCCGCTTTCAGGACGGCATAGTAGCTGATGACGAACTGAGGACAGTTTGGCATCAGCAGGGCCACCCTGTCGCCCTTCTTCACTCCCAGGTTCACGAGAGCGTTGGCCATCCGGTTGGCCTGCTCGTCCAGCTTTCGGTAGCTCAGCCGGTGGGTGTCTCCCAAACGCCCTGGAAAGATGATGGCTGTGTGATCGGGGAAGCGACGTGACGCATCCTCCAGTAGGTGGTGCAGGGTTACTTCCGGGTACTCGATAGTCGCAGGCACGCCCGGGTCATAATGCTTGAGCCACGGCTTGTCCATGATGGCCTCCCCCCCCCGCATAGGGCCGGTGCGACCTTGGCGCGCTGTCCTGGCCAAACACAGCCCTAGCAGATGAACTTCTCTGCCTCCAGGATCCTGTCGGCGATACGCCTCCGTGTCTCCACTGTATTCACCGGGGTGTAGTGCAGTGCCCTGCCCAGCGCGGACAGGTGGTTGTCAAGCTCCTCGCCCCCGTGCATGGCCGCGAGCGCCTCTCTGGCATGACCATAGACCCTGGCTATAGCATCGTTCACGTATACCCGCACCATGTCTACTTTGAGCTCGGAGGCCTGCTCTCCGTTCGCCTCGATGGACTTGACAGCCCGCAGAAGGCCGCTCTCCATGGCATAGACTTCCATAGCTATGTTGCTCAGCAGGGCGATTATCTCCTGCTCCTCCTCAAGGCCCAGTCCGTACTTCTGCGCCGCCATGTTGCTCAGGCACTGGAACACCTTCTTTACCCGGCCAACGAGATGGCGCTGGTATCCCAGGGGGCCGCCGTCGGCTTCCGGAGGGACGGGCTCCAGCGTCGGGAACTGGTTCTGGGCTTCCTGTGCTACCGAGAAGAAGGGGATTTCGTTCTTCAGAGCCCTCCGCATCAGCCACCCGATGGTGATGAGTCGGTTTATCTCGTTTGTCCCCTCGAATATCCTGAAGATGCGACAGTCGCGATACATTCTCTCTACAGGGTAGTCCTCGATGTAGCCGTAACCCCCAAATATCTGCACCGCCTCGTCAGCCACCAGGGCCAACATCTCGGAGCAGTACACCTTGTTGATAGAGCACTCTACAGCGTACTCCGATATGCTCTTCGCACTCTGTGCACCTGCGTCCTTCGCTGTCCGGTCAACGCTGGCCATGACCGTGTCGACAAGGCCTCCGGTGCGGTAGACCATGCTTTCCGCCATGTACGTCCTGGTGGCCATCTCTGCCAGCTTGTGCTTTATCAGCCCGAACTGGCCTATGGGCTTGCCGAACTGCACCCTTTCCTTGGCGTACCTGGCAGACTCCGCCAAAGCCAGCTTGGCAGCCCCAACGCTTCCCGCCGCCAGCTTGAACCGGCCCAGGTCGAGTATGTTGAAGGCCACCACATGGCCTCTGCCGATCTCGAAGATAACGTTCTCCACGGGTACCTTGGCATTCTCAAGAATGATGCTGGTGGTGGAAGTGCCCCGAATTCCCATTTTCTTCTCTTCCGGGCCCAGGGATATCCCCTCGAAGTCCTTCTCCAGCAGGAAACAGGTGAATTTGTCACCGTCCACCTTGGCGTAGGTAAAGATGATATCGGCGAAGCCCGCGTTGGTGATGAACTGTTTGGCGCCGTTCAGCCGGTAGTACTTGCCGTCAGGCGAGAGGACGGCCGTCGTTCGGATGGAAAGGGCGTCGGTGCCTGCCTCGGGTTCTGTCAGCGCGTAGCAGCCGACCTTCTCGCCGCGAACCAGGGCGGGCAGGTACTTCTCCTTCTGGGCAGCGTTACCGAACAGGGCCAGCGGCATTGTGCCAATCCCGGTGTGAGCGTTCATGGCTACAGCAAAGGACCCCGAGGCTACCGAGTGCTCCATGATCAGCAGAGAAGCAATGCTGTCAAGCTCCGTCCCCCCATACTTCTCCTCCACATCAGCCCCCAGAAGGCCCAGTTCCCCCGCTTTTCGCATCAACTGGCGAGTCAATTCAAAGTCCTTGTGCTCCACTTCTTCCAGGTGAGGCGCCACTTCATTGGTGACGAAGTCCTCAGCCGTGGTGATTATCATCTTGTGCTCTTCTCTGAAGTCCTCGGGGGTGAATACCTCTGCGGCGGGCACGTCTTCAATGAAGGATGATCCGCCCTTTCTGATCACCTCTTCTGTCATTGACCCCCTCCCTATTGTGATTGTCTTTCGAACACGGCTGCTGCTCCCATGCCACCCCCAATGCACATGGTGACCAGACCAAAGCTAGCTTCCCGCCGCTGCATCTCATAAAGCAGCTTAACGGTGAGGTATACTCCCGTGCAGCCCAGAGGATGTCCCAGAGCTATGGACCCACCGTTGACGTTCAGCTTGCTCATGTCTATGCCAAGCGTCTCGACCACGTACACCGACTGAGAGGCAAACGCCTCGTTCAGCTCTATGAGGTCAATCTGGTCAAGAGACATTCCCGCCGATCTCAGGGCTTTAGGGACGGCCTCTGCTGGTCCTATACCCATAATGTCGGGGTCAACGCCAGCAACACCGTAGGACCTGAAACTTGCCATCGGCCTCAGCCCCAACTGATGTGCCCTCTCTTCGGACATCACCACCACAGCCGCTGCACCGTCGTTGATGGGACAGGAGTTCCCAGCAGTCACCGTGCCTCCGGCACGGAAGATCGGTCGCAGTCTGGAAAGCGCCTCCAGCGATGTGTCGAACCTGACGCACTCGTCCCTGGCAAATATCTTCTCGCGGCAGACAGCCACTCCCTTCTCAAAGGTGCGGTCGGCCACGTGAAGCGGTAGTATCTGCTCTTCGAACCTTCCATCCTGTATAGCCCTGATCGCTTTCCGGTGGCTTTCCAGGGCGAATTGGTCCTGCTTCTCCCTGCTTATGCTGAACCGCTGGGCCACGTTCTCTGCAGTCAGTCCCATGGTGATGTATGCCTCCGGCATAGTGCGCATCAACTCCGGGTCAGGCAACGGTTTGTTGCCTCCCATTGGCACCAGGCTCATGTGCTCCACGCCGGCAGCTACCACCACGTCAGCAAAGCCGCACATCACCCTTTGGCAGGCTACGGCAATGGCATCCAGCCCCGACGAGCAGTACCTGTTGATCGTCATGCCCGGCACGTGAGTCGGCAATCCCGACTTCAAAGCAATGATCCTGCCCAGGTTCATTCCCATCTCTGCCTCGGGGAAGGCACAGCCTACCACCACGTCGTCAATGTCTTCAGGCTTCAGTCCGTTTGACCTTCGGATAGCTTCCTTCACTACCTCAGAGCCCGTATACTCGGGCCTGGTGTTCCTCAGGCTGCCGTTTATCGCCCTTGCCAGGGCTGTCCTGACTGCCGACACAATGACTGCTTTTCTCACTACCGCTTCTCCTTGCCGGAAGGCTAGTTCCTCAGCGGTCTGTTGGTCTCAGCCATGTGCTTCAACCTGGCCTGGGTCTTCTCTTCACCGCAAAGCGAAAGGAAAGCTTCTCGTTCCAGGTCAAGCAGGTACTGTTCTGTTACTATGGTGTGCTGGTCCAGGTCGCCGCCGGTGAGCACGTAGGCGAGCTTCCGGGCGATGTGTGCATCGTGATCGGTTATGTACCCCGCCTGCCGCATCAGGTACACCATCAGCTCCAGGATGCCTCTTCCCGTCCTACCCGTGATGCGGATGTCATCCCTGGGGCGCGGCGGCCGGTACCCTTGCGTGACAAGGCACAGCACGGTCTCCTTGGCGTCGTGCAGCAGGTGGTCCAGGTTCATGGTGATCCTGTCCTGCGGACTCATAAACCCTATGCCCTGGGCTTCCCGTGCGCTGGTAGATACCTTGGCCGTGGCTATTGTCTCGAACATCCTGGCCACGTAAGGAATGAGGTCAGGACGGCCGCCACCCGGGACCGCGCTGGGAACACTTGGGGGGACCCAGTCGATGGCTCTCAGCAGCATCTCCTTATTGCCACCGCCGCCGGGGATGAGCCCCACCCCCACCTCTACAAGACCCATATATGCTTCAGCACTGGCCCTCACCGTGCTGGCGGCCAGGCACACCTCGCAGCCCCCGCCCAAGGTCATCCGGAATGGCGCCGCTACCACCGGCCTCTCCGAGTACTTGATCCGCATGCAAGCTTGCTGAAACCGTCTGACGGCCGTCTCCAGGGTATCCCAGTCATGGTTCTGGCACAGGCCGGAGATCAGCTTCACATCCGCTCCCAGGCAGAAATTGGCACCATGGTTGCCGATGACAAGCCCCTCGAAGTTCTCCTCCACCTCCGCTATGCTCAGGTCTATCATGTCGATAACGTCGCCATTGATGACGTTGTTCGGCGAATGAAACTCGAGGCAGGCCACGCCGTCTCCCATGTCCACCAGGCTTGCCCCCGCGTTCTGCCGGATCACCTTTGCCCTCTCTTTGAGCGATGGCAGAGTGATTATCTCTGGCTTCTCTTCAACTAGCTGGTACTCCCCGCTCAGGAAGTCGAAGTAGTACTGGCTGCCGTCCCGCCTCTCGTAAAAGTGCTCCTTACCGGCCGAGAGCATCTGTCGGACATTGTCGGGTATGCTCTCTCCTTCCTGCTCCATCCGCTCCACAGACTTCCTCACGCTAATAGCATCCCACGTCTCGAACGGGCCCAGTTCCCATCCGAATCCCCACCTCATAGCGCGGTCTATGCCCACAATGTCGTCGCATATCTCGGGTATCTTGGACACACAATAGACCAGCATTCTCTTGAGGGCCTTCCAGGCGAAGCGCCCGGCACGATCGTCCGAATACACCAATGCCTGCAACCTGGCCCTGGCGTCAGCCGAGTTGCTGAGCTCCTCGAGGAG
>QMOF01000054.1 GCA_003650185.1 Chloroflexota bacterium
GCCTTCACTATCACGTTGAACTCCCCCACCCGGTTAGTCACCCGCAACGGCTCCAGCACCAGCGCTTGCAGAGGAGAGAGCGGCAGGTGCTCTTCCAGGGGCCTGCCATTCACCACCACGCTGCCGTTCCCCGGCACGAGCCTCACACGAGCTATGGCAGTCTTTCTCTTCCCCGTTCCGTAATAGTAGCGGTCGGTCACCTATCGCCTCCGTCGAGATTGCACTTGAGCTTGATGGGGATGACTATCCCCAGCATAGACCCTGAGCCTTCTCAGCATGGCACGACCTCGTCGGTTGTGAGGGAGCATCCCCTTCACCGCATGCTCGATGACTCGAGACGGGTGAGTCTCCAACATCTTGTTCAGAACGACCTTCCTCAGCCCGCCCGGGTACCCGGTATGTCTGTAATAGACCTTGTCTCTAGCCTTCTTCCCCGTCACCCGAACTTTAGCCGCATTGATCACTACAACATGGTCGCCGCAGTCCAGATGAGGCGAGTACAGCGGCTTGCCTTTGCCTAGAAGCAGGGCGGCAACCTCCGTGGCCAGTCTACCCAGGACCCTACCCGAAGCATCAATAACCCACCATCTGCGCTCGATGTCAGCCCGCTTTGCACTGTAAGTCTTGTTCACCGGCGAAATCTCTCCCTAGGACAGCGGCGGAAAGCCGTCATAGTTCACTCTCATCAGGCATAGACCTTTGGCCGGAGCAGCGGTGCACATCGCACCCGGTTGCCCAGACTCGGCCAACTCCCAGAACTGCTCAACCTTCATCTTCCCCAGACCCACCTTGACCAGGGCACCTATAGTGTTGCGCACCTGGCGCGGCAGAAACGAATTGGCCTGCATATCAAAGGTGACCAGGTCACCCTCCCTGCTCACCTCTGCTCTATAGACCCGTCGGCGGGTGCTGCCGCTCACCGCGGTGCAGAAAGGAGCGAAGTCATGTTCTCCAACCAGTACCTGACAAGCACGATTCATACTTGGCACATCCAGAAGGTGAGGCAGCAGATGGGTGAACCTCCGCATCAGGGGTGATGGGGTGCACGAGTTGAGAATCGAGTAGCGGTACTCCCGGCCCCACGCGTCCCGCCGCACGTCGAAATCGCCATCCACCTCATACGCTGCCTTGACGGCGATGTCCGATGGCAAGTAATGGTTCAGCGCCCTGACCCAGGTCTTCGGAGGGAAACCCGACTTCGTCCTGAAGCTCACTACCTGTCCCCTGGCATGAACCCCGGCGTCAGTCCGGCTGGCGGCGGCGATACGCACTTTCTCCCCGGTGAGTCTCTCTATGGCACGCTCGGTCTCACCCTGGATGGTCGGCCCGTTGTCCTGGTACTGAGAGCCGCGGTATCGAGTCCCCTCGTACTCCATGATCAGCACGACCCTGCCGGCTCCTCTGCGCTCACAAATGCCATCCTCCTGTGTCCCTTTACTTCACCAGTTCCAGGATTGCCATAGGTGCTCCATCGCCCACCCGAGGCTTCGTCTTCAGTATCCGGGTGTACCCTCCGTTGCGACTGGCATATCTGGGGCCGAGCTCATCAAAGACCTTCTGTATCACCTTCTTGTTGCTCAGCATGGCCAGAGCCTGCCGCCTAGCGTGGACGGTACCGTCCTTCCCCAAGGTGATCACCTTCTCGGCCATGCCCCGCACTTCCTTGGCCTTGGCCTCGGTGGTGACGATCCTCTCGTGAGTCAACAGCTCAGCAGCCAGGTTGCGATACATAGCCATCCTGTGATCTGTGGGTCTGGAGAGCTTCCGACCAGCTACTCTATGCCTCATCACTCCCCTTCGATCTCAAGGACAGCCCCATTTCCTCCAGGCGCCCCTGTAACTCTTCTACCGATTTGCGCCCAAGTTTCTTCAACGACAGCAGTTCCTGCTCCGACATCTCGAGCAACTGCCCTACCTTGCTGATCTTGTTCCTCCTGAGGCAGTTGAACACCCGCGGCGAAAGACCCAGCCGGTCCAGGGGCATCTCGTATTGCTCCAGGGACACAGCGCCAATAGCAGGCTGCCTCTCAAGTTCACCCGTTGGGGCAGCAACGAGATTTGTAAGCGGGCCGAACTGCTCCCTCAGTATCTGCGCGCTTTGGCTGACCGCCTCTATTCCCGAAAGCGTACCATCGGTCCACACATCGATGACAAGACGCTCATGCCTGGTCTGTTCAGCATCGCTACTCGGCTCAACAAAGTAGTTCACTCTGCGCACTGGCGTGAACACGGCGTCTACAGGTATTATCCCTATGGGTAATCCATCGTCGTGAACACCGGGCGCATAACCCTTCCCCAGGGCCACATTGAACTCAACGCTCAGCCTGGCTTCCGGAGAATCCAGGGTCGCCAGGTGGAGCTCCGGGTTGGCAATCTCGAAGTCCGCCGAAGGCCGGATGTCGCCAGCGCAGACCTCTCTTTCACCTTCCACCTCGAGAAACAGCTTACCTTCCTGCTTGGTCACCGGGCGCAGCCGCAACGCTTTCACATTCAGCAAGAACTGGGTGGTATCCTCCCTGACGTGTGGTATGGTGGAGAACTCATGCTGTATCCCCTCGATCTTTACCCAGGTCACTGCTGCTCCGAGAAGGGAGCTGAGTAGCACGCGCCTCAAAGCATTGCCCAGCGTGACGCCAAAACCGGTTTCCAAAGGCTCGATCGCAAGGCGCACGTAGTCGTCATTGCTCTCGAGACACTCTACATTCGGCATCACCAGGTGGGACAACACAGGCACTCCTTTCGATGTCATCGCGAATAGTACTCCACAATCATCTTCTCGTCGAACTGTGCACCGATCTCCTCGGTGATGGGCAACGTCAGCACCCGACCGGAGAGATCAGTCCTGTCCAGGCTCAGCCAGCTTGGAATGACCTTGGCTTCTGTCCTCTCCATGGCCACCTTGTACGGCTCGCTCCTGACCCCTTTCTCTCTCCAGGCGACCAAGTCGCCGGGCTTGACCAGGTAGGACGGAATATCAACCTTCCGCCCATTGACCATGAAGTGCCCATGCCGCACCAACTGCCTGGCATGATTCCTGGACTCAGCAAAACCGAGCCGGTAAACAACGTTGTCCAGTCGCCTCTCTAGCAACTGTTTGAGATTCTCCCCCGTCCGGCCGGGGGCCTTTTCGGCCATCATGAACAACCGGTAGAACTGCCTCTCCAGCACTCCATAGGTGTATCTAGCCTTCTGTTTCTCTCGGAGCCTTACGCCATAGTCGGACATCTTGCGCGGCCTTGGCGGTCGCATTCCTGGCCGCGTCGCCTTTCTCTCCATAGCGCACTTGGCCGTGGCGCACCTTTCCCCCTTGAGCATCAGCTTCTCACCCACCCGACGGCATAGTCGACAAACAGGTCCTGTGTAACGAGCCATTATCCCTAGACTCTCCTCCGCTTCGGCGGTCGACAACCATTGTGCGGAATTGGCGTCACATCTCTGATGCCTGTGATATTCAACCCCGCCACCTGAAGCGCACGAATGGCGGCTTCCCGGCCGCTTCCTGGCCCTTTCACAAACACCTCAACCTGGCGGAGACCGTAGTCCCTCCCCCGCTTCGCTGCACCCTCAGCCGCCATCTGGGCAGCGTAGGGAGTTCCTTTGCGTGAGCCCTTGAAACCAGCGGTGCCCGAACTGCCCCAGGCAATGACATTGCCTGCCAGATCAGTGAGAGTGACGATGACGTTGTTGAACGTGGAGTGGATGTAAGCCCGCCCGCTCGGAACCGACTTCTTCTCCCTTTTCCTGGCTCTTGTTCTACCCTTTTTCTTCTCAGCCATTTGCCTTCAATCCTTATTTCTTGGCCAAGCCACGGCGCCTGCCTCTGCCAGCAACCGTCTGCCGAGGACCGCGCTTGGTTCGTGCATTCGTCCGCGTCCGCTGCCCCCGAACGGGCAGCCTGTGACGATGCCTCAGACCGCGATAGCACCCAATCTCCATCAGCCGACTGATATTGCCGCTTACCTCCTTCCGCAACTCCCCCTCCACCTTGCACTCCCTGTCAACATACTCCCGGAGACGGCTCATCTCTTCCTCACTCAGGTCACCAGCTCTCTTGTCCGGGTCGATGCCCGTTTCCGACAGTATCTTCTTGCTCAGGCTGGGGCCGATGCCATAGATATACTGTAGGCTGATCCATGTCTTCTTACCTGCGGGGACATCGACGCCTGCTATACGTGGCACCTTTACCTCCGTCCTACCCTTGTCTCTGCTTGTGCCTGGGATTGGAGCAGATCACCCTGACCAACCCCTTGCGCTTCACTATTTTGCACTGCTTGCAGCGCCGCTTAACCGAAGCCCTGACTTTCACAACTTATCTCCAGACTACCTATTTGTATCTATATACCACCCTGCCGCGGCCCAAATCGTAAGGCGAGAGCTCCACCCGCACAGTATCCCCAGGCAGAATCTTGATGAAGTGGCGTCTCATCTTGCCCGAAATGTGGGCCAGCACCCTGTGCCCACTAGGCAACTCGACACGGAACATCGCGTTCGGCAGACACTCCAACACTTGTCCTTCCACCTCTATTCTTTCCCTCTTGCCCATACCAAATCAGATGGCAGTTAGAATCTCCGGCTCGCCATCCGTGACAGCGATAGTATGCTCAAAATGCGCCGACAGACTGCCATCAGCCGTCACAACCGTCCAGTGGTCCCCGCAGACTCGCGTCGCCCAACCTCCAGCATTGACCATCGGTTCAATGGCCAGAGTCATTCCCTTGCGCAGCAGAACGCCCTCACCGGGAACCCCGACGTTGGGAATCTGCGGCTCTTCATGCATCTCGCGGCCAATCCCGTGGCCAGTGTACTCCCGAACCACGGAGAAACCCCTGGACTCTACATACTGCTGAATTGCCGCCGATACATCGCCCAGATGCGATCCAGCCCTCGCAGCAGCTATGCCAGCCGCAAGAGCACCCTGGGTAACTGCCATCAACTCCCTGGCCAGTGGGCTGGTCTCCCCCACCCCCACAGTGATGGCTGCGTCCCCCTGAAAGCCGTCTACGATCGCACCTACATCCAGTGACACTATGTCTCCTTCACAAATTACCCGCGTACCGGGTATCCCGTGAACTACCTCATCATTGATGGACACACATACGCTGGCCGGGAATCCACGGTACCCCTTGAACGATGCCTTGGCCCCGCACCTAGCCAGCTCCTCCTCACATATTATATCTAACTCCTGGGTTTTCATGCCCGGCCTGACCTCTCTAGCCAACCGCTGCAAGACACGAGATACGGCTTTCCCAGCCTGGCGCATGATGGCAATTTCATTCTGCGACTTGATGATTATACTCACTTTTCTTCTGCGAGAGCAATGACAGTATGTCTCTGCTCACTTCTTCTATCGACCTCTGGCCATCCACTTCAGCCAGTCTCGCGTCCCGCTTGTAGTACTCGATGAGAGGCGCAGTCTGCGCGAAATACACCTCCAGTCGCTTTCGCACTGTTTCTTCGGTATCATCGGAACGCTGGTACAGCTCTCCACCGCAAACATCGCACTTACCCGGTGTTTTGGGTGGTGACGAGACAACATGATACGGTGCCTGGCATTCCCTGCAAATCCGTCGTCCGCTCAGACGGCGGACAAGCTCCTCCTCCGAGACGCTTATATATATAGCTTTGTCAATGGGGTGACCCGGCAACGCCTTGTCCAATGCCTGTGCCTGCTCGATTGTCCTGGGAAAGCCGTCCAGCATGAACCCCTGGTCGATCTCGCTAATGCGCTTCAGGATCATCTTTATGGTTACCTCGTCAGGCACGAGCAACCCCTTGTCCATGTAGGACTTGGCCACTTTGCCAAGCTCAGTGCCCTCGCTGACCGCCTTGCGGAAAAGGTCTCCCGAGGCTATGTGTGCCAGGCCAATCGACTGTGAGAGCCTTTCTGCCTGCGTCCCTTTGCCAGAGCCTGGAGCGCCGAGTAAGATCAAACGCAACACAAACCTCCTGCTGTCACCTGAGAAAGCCTTCGTAGCGGCGCATCACCAATTGCGCCTCTAGCTGCTTCATCGTATCCAGAGCCACACCGACCATAATCAAAAGCGCCGTGCTCGACAGCGCCACTACCTGCACGCCGGTAATGGTCCGGACTATGAAAGGCATTACTGCCACCAGTGCCAGGAACAAGGCACCACCCCATGTGATACGGGTGACCACGTGATTCAGATAGGTCGCCGTAGCCTGACCCGGCCGCACCCCTGGTATGAAACCGCCCTGCCTCTGTAATGTCTCAGCCAGCTCCATCTGTTCGAAAATCACCATAGTGTAGAAGAAGGCGAAACCCACCACAAGGAGAAAGTAGATCAACCAGTAACTCCAGTGGTCAGCCCAGTTCTGGAAGAAGTCTGCCACCCCTCCAGTGAAATAGCTGGCGATAGTGCTGGGCAGTATCATCAGCGCCATCGCGAAGATAAGCGGGATCATGCCAGCAGTGTTCACCCGCAATGGTATGTGGGTGGAGCCTGATTGCCGGTACATCCTTCTGCCCCGGAAAACGCTTCTTGAGTAGTGCACCGGAATGCGCCGGTGCGCCTCGGTGAAGATGACAATCAGCACTACTGTGGCCAGTCCCAGAACTGCAAAACCAGCCAGCCCCAGTGCCTCCTCCTTCGCTATGAAGCCTCGCTGTACCATCTGCGGCAGTCCAGCCACGATGCCGGCGAAGATTATCATCGAAACGCCGTTGCCGATGCCTCGCTCAGTGATCAGCTCTCCCAGCCAGACAAGAAACATGGTACCTGCAGTCAAGGCCAATATCATCGTCGCCGTAGGCAAAGCTCCTCCATGCTCGACAGCGGGATCAGCCCCCCGGCTGAGCAGCACCATCTGGGCGTAGCCCTGGAGAGCAGCCAACGGCACAGTCAGCCAGTGTGTATAAACGTTGATCTTGTTTCGTCCCGCCTCACCCTCTTTGGAGAGCGCCTGCAGCCTGGGGATGACCGGAACCAGCAACTGCATGATGATAGAAGCGGTAATGTATGGGTAGACGCCCATGGCGACCACGCTGAAGTTGCGCATAGCCCCACCACTGAAAAGGTCGAGCATACCGAGGAACTGGTTCTGCGAGAACAGCTCATCCAAAGCCTCAGGGTCAACACCAGGGAGCGGGACGTTGGCCACAAAGCGGAAGACAACCAGAATACCCAGGGTAAACAAGATCCGGCGCCTCAGGTCAGGTAGGCTGAAGGCGTCTATCAGTGCCTGGAGGAGGCGCGGCCTGCTAGCTTGCCTTTGGCGCACTTGCTACCTCCTCCACGCTGCCCCCCACCGCTTCAATCTTCTTCCTGGCACCCTCCGAGAACCTGTCGGCCCTCACGATCAAACGTCGGTCAAGTTCGCCTGCGCCCAAGACCTTGATAGGCCTCTTGCCCCGTCTCACCAGCCGTGCCTCAAGCAGCCTATCGCGGTCCACCACGCTGCCCGCCTCGAACCGGTTAAGTTCGCCAACGTTGACGACAGAGTATTCTGTCTTGAAGACATTGTTAAAGCCCCGCCTCGCGGGCAAACGCTTCACCAGAGGCAATTGCCCTCCCTCGAAATGAGGAGATACCCCGCCCCCACTGCGCGCTTTCTGTCCTTTTATACCTCGCCCGGAGTACCGACCATGTCCACTACCCAAGCCGCGTCCGACGCGCTTCCTGCGTCGCTTCGCGCCGCGAGGTGGTACAAGTTCATTCTGGGTAGCCACTACTCCCTCGCCTCCTCTACTCTCACCAGATGCTTTACCTTGGCAACCATGCCACGTATCGATGGACAATCATCATGCACTACTCGCTGATGCAACCGGCGCAGCCCCAGCGCCCTCAAGGTCATCCTCTGGTCCTGAGAGTAGCCTATACCGCTCTTGGTCCAGGTAATGCTCAACCTGGGAGCTGGTGTGCGCTGTTTCCTGGCTATCTTGACCTCCGCCTAGCTACCACTTCGGCCGGTACCCTTAACTGACTCAGGCCGCAGGCCGTCGCTTTCACCACGTTTATCGGGTTGGGACTTCCCAGAGACTTGGTGAGAACATCCTTCACCCCGGCTACTTCGAGCACCGCTCGAACGCTGCCGCCAGCAATAACACCGGTGCCGGGCGCCGCCGGCTTGAGCAACACCTTCGCTGCTCCAAATTCGGCCTGCACCTCGTGCGGAATAGTGGTTCCTGCCATGGGTACGGTGAACATCCTCTTCCTGGCAACGCTTCCCGCCTTCTGAATCGCCTGCGAGACCTCCTTCGCCTTCCCCATACCAATGCCCACCCGGCCATTGCCATCTCCGACCGCCACCAGGGCGCTGAAGCTGAGATTCTTTCCGCCCTTGACTACCTTGGCAACTCGGTTCACATGAATCAGTCTCTCGACCAGCTCCTCTCTGGTCTCCAGGTCCTGCTGCGTTTGCATCATGCCCTAAAACTCCAGTCCCGCTTCTCTGGCTGCCTCAGCCAGCGCCTTGACCCGGCCATGGTACTTGTAGTTGCGCCTGTCAAAGACAACCTTGGATACGCCCTTCTCCATGGCGCGCCGTGCCACCAGCGACCCCACGGCTGAGGCGACAGCCACCTTGCCATCGACGTCCACCTGCATTCCCGGCTCCCTGCTAGAGGCACTAGCCAAAGTGCGAGAAGCGCTATCATCAATTACCTGAGCGTAAATGTGCTTCGAACTCCGAAAGACGCACAGCCGGGGCCTCGTCTTCCCTATCACTCGCCTCCGCACCACTCTAGCCTTCCTCGCCATAACCTACTTCTTCTTACCTCCTGCCCTGCCGGCTTTGCCCGGCTTCAGCCGAACCCGCTCACCTGCATACCTGATGCCTTTGCCCTTATAGGCATCAGGGGGACGTATAGCCCTGATATCAGCGGCTACCCTGCCCACCAACTCCTTGTCGATCCCCGAGACCTTCACCCTGTTCGGCCCTTCCGCCGTTACTGTTACCCCAGGCGGAGGCGTCACTTCGATCGGGTGTGTGTAGCCTACCTGGATCACCACCTTGCCACCCACGTTCTGCGCCCGATAGCCAACCCCGACGATCTCCAGGTACTTCTCAAAGCCCCTGTCCACCCCATGCACCATGTTCGCCAGCAGGCTACGTGTCAACCCGTGCAAGGCGCGATAAGGCTTCTGATCCCCAGGACGTGACACCCGCAGCACACTGCCGTCCACCGTTATCGACATCTCCGGGGCGAACGAGCGATGCAACTCGCCCTTCGGCCCCCTGACGGTAACCTCGCCCCCCTTGACCTCCACCACCACGTCCTTGGGTAGAGTTATTGGCAGATTTCCTACTCGAGACATCGTTGCTTGCCGTTACAGCACGATCACCAGACGTAGCACAACAGCTCCCCACCCACCCGCTGTTTCCAGGCCTTCTGGCCGGTGGTTATGCCTTTCGAGGTGGACACAATGGATATACCCAGGCCACCGTAGACACGCGGTATCTCTGACCTCCCAACGTATACCCTCAGTCCGGGCTTGCTCACCCGCTTCAATCCCGTGATAGCCGGCTGGCCCTTGTCCAGATACCTGAGATAGACCTTAATGACTCGGCCCGGTCTGCCTTTGACCACCTCGTAGTTCTCAATGAACCCTTCTTCCTTGAGTATCTTGACGATGCCAAGCTTGACCTTCGACCACGGAATCAAAACGAACTCGTGCCTCACCATGTTGGCGTTTCTTATCCTGGTCAGCATATCAGCAATAGGATCAGTAACCATTATAGTCTCACCAGCTCGATTTCCTCACTCCGGCAATTTCCCCTCTGAGCGCCAACTCCCTGAAGCAGATACGGCACACACCGAACTTTCGCATGTAGCCGCGTGGCCGACCACACAGCACGCACCGATTGCGTTTCTGCACCTTGTACTTCGGGGGCCGCTGTGACTTGACTATCTTCGATACCTTGGCCAATTTCCCTACCCTCTCGTGAAGGGAAACCCTAGTAGCTCCAGAAGCCGTCTCCCTTCCTCATCCGTAGCAGCAGTAGTCACCACCGTGACCTCAAGGCCACGGGGTCTCTCTACCTTGTCGTAGTCAATCTCAGGGAAAATGAGCTGGTCTTTCAGCCCCAGGCTGTAGTTGCCCCTTCCATCGAATGAACTCCTGGACACACCGCGGAAGTCCCTGATACGGGGCAGGGTAGCATTCAAAAGCCTGTCCAGAAACTCATACATCCGCCGCCCTCGCAGAGTCACCATCATTCCAACAGGCATGCCAGTTCTGACCTTGAAACTGGCAATGGATTTCTTGGCACGCGTCACCACCGGGTGCTGCCCCGAGATCGCCGCCATCTCGCGTTCAGCAGACTCAAGCGCTTTCGCGTTCTGGATTGCCTCCCCCAGCCCTATGTTGAGCACCACCTTTCTCAATCGGGGCACCTGCATCACATTCCGGTAGCCAAACTCCTTCATCAACGCAGGCAAAACCTCCTGCCTGTACTTGTCCTCCAATCTGGGCAAGGTCCGCACTGCCACCATCAGTCGATCACCTCATGGCAAGACTTACAAACACGAACCTTCCTTCCCTCGATCAGGCGGAAGCCCACCCTCGAAGGCCGATTGCACTTGTTGCACAGTAACATGACCTTAGACACATGCAGCGGTGCCTCCAGCTCGATGATGCCTGCTTGCCGCGCTGCTCCCCTGGCCCTGGCGTGTCTCTTGATCATATTAGCCCCGTCAACCACTACGGATTCCTTCTTCGGGTACGCATAACGAACCCTACCCTTCTTGCCTCGATCCTTACCCCGGATGACCAGCACAGTATCGTTCTTGCGGATCTTCACCTCTACAGTACCTCCGGAGCCAGAGAGATAATCCTGGCAAAGTCCTTTTCGCGCAGCTCCCTGGCCACAGGGCCAAAGATCCGGGTACCCCTTGGGTTGTTCTGGTCCGTAAGGATCACCGCGGCGTTATCATCAAACCGGATATACGACCCGTCGCGCCGTCGATACCCCTGTGCGGTGCGCACCACCACCGCTCTGACCACGTCACCCTGTTTCACCATCCCCCGCGGGACGGCTTGCTTCACCGACGCCACGATTATGTCACCTACATGGGCATACCGCCGCCTGGTGCCTCCTGGCACATTAATGCACATAATGGTCCTGGCACCCGTGTTATCAGCTACCCTAAGTCTGGTCTGCGGCTGTATCATCCTTGTACGGCTCTACCACCTGTCCCTTTGCCAGCACCTGACTAACGCGCCAGTGCTTGGTCTTGGATATGGGGCGACTCTCCTCTATCCTCACCATGTCTCCCACTTTGCAATCGTTGTTCTCACAATGAGCCTTTACCTTCTTCCGTCGCTTCATCGTCTTCCGGTATAGCGGATGCGGCCGTAACGACTCCACCAGTACCACCACCGTCTTGTCCATCTTGTCCCCTATCACACGGCCCACCAGACTCCTGCGATGCTTCTGCATTACTCAGCTCCGCTTATCCCGAGATATCCAGGCACAGTCAACTCCCTCATCGCCTTCGCTCCCATCTACCCTCCAGCCAACTCCCTCTCCCGCATCACGGTCAAAATTCTAGCAATGTTCTTCCTCACCCGGCAAACCTCGCGGTGGTTCACCAACTGCCTGGTGCTCAGGCGGAAGCGCAGATTGAACAACTCTCGCCGAGCTTCCTCCAGTTGCTTCCTTAACTCCTCGTTGCCGAGGCCCCGGATCTCATCCGCCTTCACCGGCCACCACCCTTGTCACAAACCTAGTTTTGATCGGCAGCTTCTGAGCTGCAAGCCGCATCGCC